>JAFCZD010000874.1 GCA_019314525.1 Deltaproteobacteria bacterium | reverse complement strand
AGCCTCGTCGAGCGGGTGGCTCCCAGAAATGAGCTGGGTGGTTGATCTTCCGGCACCAACGCCGGTTCGCGGTACACCCCTTCGACACGTCGTGTAATCAATCAGAAAGGATGGGCTCGCCTGCCGGCGTAGCCCATAGCCCGTAGCATCATGACCTTTTGGGAATATCTCCAAGCTACCCAGTCCGATGACCAACTCAAGGGCGTCACCGAAGCCCTCGCCACTCGCCTGGGGCAGCTCGCCGGCAGAGGCCACTCTGTCGCCGATTTGATCGCGCACTATGGCGACGACTTTGGCCACCTCCCCCCACAGAAGCTCGGGGAGTTTTCTTGGCTTCGGCGCGTCTACCAAGGGTGGGCCAAGCGCCGCTCACAGCTGCAAGAGGCACGACAGCAGGCGGACCTCCCCCCCTTGCCCAGGCAAGCCTTCAGCGTCGCCACGGCCCCAGACGAGCTCGACGCCTTGGTGCGAACCGCGCGTCTCATCCCCCGCGATGTCATGCCGGATGAAGAAAGCTGGGTAGCCGTGCTTCACGCGGGCGCCGAGCTCTGGCGAGCCTGCGTCGGTATCGCGCGCAAAGAAGGCGTGATCGCTTGTCCCCTCAAAGAAGGCGCCACGGCCGAGGCCGCGCACGCCTTCGAGAGCTATGTCGGCAGCAAACACGAGATCTTGGAGCTTGCACCCCACCGTTGGTTAGCCATGCGTCGGGGTGAGCGAGAGGGCGTAATCACCCTCTCCTTCGACCTCCCCCACGAGGGCCTGCTCGCCCAAGTGCCGCTCTACCGCGAGCGTCTCGGGCCCACCGTCACCGAACGTGACGACGCGTCGCTGCTCGACGAGCTCGTCCTCGACGATCTACGCCCCTGGCTCGCTGGCATCCTCGACCAGGATGCTGAGAAGCAGGCCATCGAAGCCGCCTGCCAGAGTTTGCGCGGGCTGCTCGAGGCCCAACCGCTCCAAGCGCGCCGCGTCGGCGCTATCTTTATCGGGCGCGCCAACTCTCCCACAGGAGTCATCGTCGCCGATCGCGAAGGAGAGCTCCTTGCGCAGCGAGTCATCAAAGCTGACGGGGCTGCCTTGGCGCCCAAAGCGCTCGAGCTCTTCAACGAACACAACATCCACCATGTGGCGCTGCCCACCTCGGCTCCAGCCAATGAGATGCTCTCCCAGGTGGAGCAAGCGCTGCTCGAAGCCGAGATGCAACCCACACGCGTCCGCTCCGCGGCCATCGCCGAGGCCCGCGTCCCCCTCACCGATCCCCCCCTGCGGCTGAGCAGCTCCGTAGCCTCGGCGTTGGTGTTGGCGCGCCGCATCCTTGACCCAGTCAAAGAGTGGTCCAACGTCGATCCTGTGAGCATTGGGATCGCCGAGTACCAAAACGACCTGAACCAGGACCGCCTCCGCGCTGCGCTCAAAGAGACGATGGAGCTGATGCGCCTGCAGCGGCGACGCGGCAACAAACCATCCTCGTCGACGCCCCCCTCACCCCGCAGCACCGCCACCGTGGGGCGGCTCAACCCCCTGGTCAAGGCCATGAACGACCTGCAGCCAGGGATGACTGTCCAGGGCATGATCACGAACATCTCGCACTTTGGCGCCTTTGTGAATATTGGTCTCCCTCAGGAGGCCTTGGTGCACATCTCCGAGCTCTCCGACGACTTTGTCTCGAATCCCAACGAGGTGGTGAGCATCGGTCAGCAGGTGACCGCTCACGTGCTCGCTGTGGATCCAGCGCGGGGTCGTATTTCTCTGAGTTTGAAGAGCCCACGCCGGATGGATGAACGCAGGGACCGTGGGGGCGGACAACGCGAGAGCGGCTCTCGGACCCCGCCCCAGAGCCGCTCTGAAGCCCTCGCCAACCTCGAACGCCTCTTCAAGAAATAGCCCGTGCCCCCGACGCGCGAAAAGAGCGCCGTCTCTCAGCCACGCATCACCCGCTGGCGTCTTTCGATCTTCATCTCCACCTGGCTCTCGTACGCTGGCTACTATTTCTGTCGCAAGCCCTTCTACAACGCCAAGGGCACCCTCAACGAGGACCTAGGCTTCTCCACCACGCAGCTGGCGAATATCGGCACCGGCTACCTCACGACCTACGCGGTGGGCCAGTTCTCGTCGGCTGCCGTGGGTACATGGCTCGGCCCGCGTAAGATGGTGCTCATGGGCATGATGGTCTCCCTGCTGACCAACGCCACCATGGGCAGCTGGGCTGGCTTCGCGTCGCTGCTCTCGATGATGCTGCTCAACGGGCTCGCCCAGGCGACGGGCTGGCCTGGGAACATCGGCGTGATGGCCGCGTGGACTCGGCGTGATGAGCGCGGCACGGTGATGGGCGTGTGGTCCACCTGCTATCAGGTTGGCGGCCTCCTCGCGAGCTTCCTCGCGGCCTATCTCATCGGCGCCCAGGGCTGGCGCGCGGCCTTCTTTGGTGGGGCCGCGGTGCTGCTCGTTGTCTGGGT
>JAFCZD010000873.1 GCA_019314525.1 Deltaproteobacteria bacterium | reverse complement strand
CAATGGTAGATTGCTCATTGAGCTGTGGAATGTCGATTTCAAGGGGGATTAAATCTACGGCGTGAATGTGGGGCTGTGCCCCACCTGTTTGTGCCTTGTATATGAGATTTTGTCTTAGCAATAGCTGGTAGAATATGAAATCAAGGGAGTAGCCAGCCCCCTCGCTTATGGTTGAGCAATCTGAAGCGAAGATTGGCATGTCGTATCGAGCGACGTAGCCAGCACTTGCTCCCGAGGCGCTGATGGTGATTGTGCGACCCTGTCGATTGGCGACATTGTGAAAGTAGGCAGGTTGTTTTCCCCCCGCGATAACTGGGACATCGCCGTGGGTCTTAGTGCCACTTGTGATGAGTTGACCTTTCTGGATATCGACTATATCTCCCAAGCGCTTCGTCTCCCACCCTTCGTAGAAGCCCGGGAGGCGATTTTCTCCGGTGAGGAGTTCCTGCATGGCGCCTTGTTTGATGTGGCGCTTTTTGGCGATGAGTTGTTCCAGGGATTCGATGAGGGCATCCGCATCGCTCAAAGCCTCGGCGATGACTGCTTGTTCATTGTATGGCGGCAGAGGCACTGACAAAGTGAGCACATCGTTCGGGTAGAGATGTGTCTGTCCGCGAGCGGGCCCGAAGATACTTCCCACCTCTCGCTCCAAGATCTGCTGTCGTCCGGCGTGGGAAGAGAGGAATTGAAAGGCGAAGCGTGAATCGAATTGAACCTGATCCAGCGAGCGAATAACCATCACCTGTCCGTCACACACGCTCGCGAACTCAAGGGCCGGAACGACTGAAACGCGACCAATCGTGCCGTGAGCCGTATTGGGCGTTAAGATATCGCCGGTCTCTAGATACGTGGCACGAGGAACCTTTCCAGCTCGCTCGTCCGGGACGAACTCGGGCTGAAAAGGCCGAACGTTGCCGTCATAGACATGTTTGGTTTTGAAGACGCGCAGCCACGAACCACCTCTGCCACCTGCTTTTCCGTTAAAGGCACGGGCAACCTCGTAGAGCTTAACGCACGCCCAATCGTCTGGAACCACCCCCACCTCGGCCCGCTTGTAGCCCGCCTTCAGCTCCATGCGAATCCCATGTGTTGCAGGTGCGCCTGGACCTTTTCCTCGAGCTTGGCGACCCGTTCGGTCATCTCGGGGAGCGGTGATTCGTAGCGTTCGGCGAGTTCTTTGACTCGCTGGGTGAGCGCCTGGCTGATGCGCTCCATCTCGCCGTCGATGGCGGCTTCCAAGGTGGCGAGCCACTTGTCATCGACGACCAACGTCTTGACCTCGTCCTCGCTGAGTTCGGGGTATTTGTCATGGGCGAGCTGATCGAGTTCGGCCCCAGCTTCCTTGATCGCTTTCTTTAGGGCGGCTTCCTGGTCGAGGAGTTCGAGATAGCGGGTGACGGCTTGGAGGTCGCGGAAGTTCTCGGGTAGCGGGTCTTCATCAAGGCGAGCGATGAAGGCCGACTCGATAGTGGCAAGCTGCTCTCTGGCCGCTTTGGTCGCGTCCTTCTGGGCTTTGTCGGTATCGACGTACTTTGCAAGGGTGCTGTGCTCATCGCCTTCGGAAAGGGCGGTAAGGCGGACTTTGACCGCTTTGAGAGTGAGCTTGCCCTTGGCGTTTTTCAGCGGGGTGAAGTGGCCGTGGTCATTGAGTTCTCTGAGTTGGGCTACGTGCTCCATGCCCGACTCGATGAGGGCTAGGTACGCTGCGCAGGCGGACTTGTCCTCGTCGTTCCAGAGGGCAACGAAGGTTTGAGAGTGGGCGGCCTGCGCATCGGCCTTGGTGGAAACATCCTTTAGCGCACCTTCTTCCCCACCATGCTCTTCTTCTAGTTCGGTCTTTGAGGAGATGACGGTTTCCAGCTCCGCCAGCTGGACATTAATGGCAGCCTGTTCCTCGGCGAAGTATCGGGCGACGATAAGCGGCTTAGGCACTAGATCGCAGGCCCAGCCTTTGTATTTCTTCTTACCTTTGCCTTTACCACTTTTGACGATTTCAATCACGCGGTGGGTTTTGGCGACCCAGCCGTCGTCGGCAATAAGGTAGCAGTCGTCCTGCATGGTCTCGGCCCAGTAGTCCATGAGGTGCTGGTAAACGGCGTAGGCATCGAGCAGGGGTTGGCCCTCATAGTGGGCGAGAAGAGACTCGGATCGCTCGTGAATGATCTGCTTTGGCAGGCAGTCGACCTGAAGGGTCTTCAGGTTGGCAGACGCGGTGTCGCGCCACTCGGTGAAATGAGCGCTCATGCCATCTATGAAGGTGGCGAACTGGGGATGCTCGTGGATGGCGGCCTTGAGATCGGTCTTTTCGACCGCGAGGTCGCAGTAGCCTGGGCGCTGGTCGATGAACAGGCTGCTGCGGAGATCGGTGCAGACCTGCCAGTAGTCCGTCGATGTCCTGGATATCTTCCGCCTCGCGGGTGTCGATGTAACGGGGGAGGTTGAGGTTGAATTCGTTCTTAGGGTCGACGATTTCGTCGTGCGGTACTAGGCGCGAGAAGCCGGGATGTTCCTCGGTGTTGGTGAAGACATCGACGATCATGTGGATGTCGCGCTCACGCAGGCGGTTCTTGTTACCGTCCTTGATGAAGCCCTTGCTGGCGTCGATCATGAAAATGCCCCTGCGGGCGGCAGCGTTTTCCTTGTCCGACACCAGGATACATGCGGGGATGCCGGTGCCGTAAAAGAGGTTGGCGGGCAGGCCAATGATACACTTCAGGTAGCCGGAGCGGACCAGTTGCTCCCGGATGACAGCCTCTGCATTACCCCGGAAAAGGACGCCGTGCGGCAGAATACAGGCGCCTTTGCCCTCGCTCTTGATGGAGCGGATGATGTGCAGCAGGTAGGCGTAGTCGCCCTGCTTGGCCGGTGGCTCGCCCCACGCAAAGCGCTGGTAGGGGTCTGAGCTGGGCGTGAGGCCGGTGCTCCAGGTTTTGTCAGAGAAGGGAGGATTGGCCACGACGTAGTCGTAGGTACGCAGCTGCTCGCCGTCCTTGAACTTCGGATTGGCGAGTGTGTTGCCAGAGAGGACATTGGCCGTCGGAAAGTCGTGCAGGATCATGTTCATGCGGGCGAGACCGGCGGTGGTCACGTCCATCTCCTGCCCTTCCAGGGTGATGTGGGTGCCAGCCTCGGCTGCGACCTTTAACAGCAGGGAACCGGAGCCACAGGTGGGGTCGTAGGCTGTGGTGGCGGCCACCGCATTGGCGGCGGAAATGCCTATGACTTTGGCCATGATGCGGCTGACCTCCGATGGGGTGTAAAACTGCCCCTTGCTCTTGCCGCTCTCAGTGGCGAAGT
>JAFCZD010000254.1 GCA_019314525.1 Deltaproteobacteria bacterium | reverse complement strand
AAAAACGCCTGGGCGCGTTGCTTTCACAGTACAGGGGCGAGCTCACCGATTACCGGGCGGCGATGGTTGCCACCACCGACGTCGTCTACGGCATGTTCCGCATGTGGGAGATGGGACGCGGTTCCCTTGGCTACGAGCTGAAGGTCTTCCGTGAGGAAGCTGAAGCGCGGAGCTGGCTCGCTGCCTGATCGGCGAGCGTTCCTGACGCTGGCCACACTTCACTTCATCGTGCCCTTTTGCCAAAGCCTCCAGCGTGCTAACAGCGGCTACTGGAGGAACCGATGAAGCCCCAACACATCTTGTGCGCTCTGCTCTTCGCAACCACCTTGGCCTGCGGCACCAGCCTGCCCCCACCAGCCACACCCGCCAAGGTAAGCAAGAAGACACCAAAGGTAGAAACGAAGACCTCCCTCGCGCTGAAGATCGAGGTTCCCAAGGGCTTCACGAAGCGCACCGCGGGGCCCACGACCTTCATCGCCGGCCCTGATCCTGCCCTGCGTGTGGTGGTTATGGTCAGTCAGGTGGCGTCCCTCGAGGCCGCCATCGTCACCGGTTGGACTCAGACCGATCCAGGGCACACCACCAAACCCAAGAGCGTCATTCGCCCACCAACGGCGAAAGACCCCTACGACAAGAGCATCATCGCCCACTATGAAATCGGCACCGATCAGATCGCACGGCAAGCCATCGCCCACCGCTACAAGCAATACGCCATCATCATCCTGCTCCGCGGCCCCTTGTCCGAGGTGAAGAAGCGCTCCGCCCAGTTGCGGGAGATCATGGGTAGCGTCAAGCCCATGGACGCCACAACAAAGACGCTCTCTGCTGCCGACGCCAAAGAGTTGAGCATGGCACAGCTTGAGGAGCTGCGTGCGTTCGTTGAGAAGGCGCGCGTGACGCTCGAGGTCCCTGGCGCCGCGCTGGCGGTGGTCCAGGACGGCAACGTGCTCTTCTCCGAGGGCTTCGGCCACACCGACCTCAAGGCCAAGCGGAGGGTCACGTCGCAAACACAGATGATGCTGGGCTCCATCACCAAGTCTTTCACAGCGCTCTTGATGGCCAAGCTCGTGGCGGAGGGCAAGCTCTCCTGGGAAACAGCGGTCACCAAGCTCGACCCAAGCTTTCGCCTCAAATCAAAAAAGCAGACGGATACACTCAAGCTCTGGCATTTGATGTGTGCCTGCACAGGCGTGCCGCGCCGCGATATGCCCCTCATCTTCGATTGGGAGAAAGCCACCCCCGAGAGTGTGATGGGGGACCTGCGCCAACTCGAGCTACTCACAGGCTTCGGCGAGACCTTTCAATACAGCAACCAGCTGGTAGCCGCCGCCGGCTTCGTCGCTGGCAAAGCCGCGGGCAAAGGCCACAACTTGGCAACGCGCTACCGCCGCCTCCTCCGCAGCAAGCTCCTCGACCCCCTGAAGATGAAAAACACACGCCTCAACTTCGGCGCTGTCACACGCAGGCGGCGACACGCGATGCCACACTCAGAAAACATCGACGGAAAGCTGATCCCCCTGTCCCTGGCTCATGAGCGTTTTGTCCTGCCCTACGCCCCCGCCGGCGCCCTCTGGTCGAGCGTCGATGACTTTTCGAAACTCCTGGTGGAGCTGACCCAAAAAGAGAGCAAAGTGCTGCCCCCGCGCGAGCAGCTCGAGATGCTCTGGAAACCACGCGTCAAGGTCGCGGCCAAGGCCAGCTATGGGCTGGGCTGGATGAATAAGGACTACAGGGGCATCACCTTTCACGCTCATGGCGGTAGCACCTTGGGCTTCATCTCCTATTTCGCCTATATTCCGGCGGCTCGCGCGGGCTTTGTGCTGCTCACCAACGCCATGCGCGGAGGCGCCCTGAAATCTGTCGTCGCCACCAAGCTGCTTGCTCAATTTTTTGGGCAAGAAGACAAATCAGCGGCCAAGCTGGCGTTTATCCGTACGCAAATCGACAAACAGATCAAGCGCCTCAGCTCTGAACTCTTACCAGAGGTCTCCACGGAGCGAGCTCAAGTGCTGGTAGGACGCTATGAGGGTGGCCCCTTGGGCAGGGTGCAGGTAGTGAAAAAGGGCAAGCGCCTCTTGCTCGACACAGGCGCCTTCAAGATGGCCTTTCGGCCCAAAAAGAGGGGTCGCAAAAAAGAGATGTACCGCATCGTCGATCCTCCCCTCACCGGCTTCGACTTCTGGGTCACCGAGGACGCCAAGGGCAAACCAGAGTTGCACTTCGAACCCAACAGCACTCGTTACACGTTGCGCAGGCTCTAATTCAGAGAACAACACCAAAAGTGGAGCTGAGAATGTCGCGGTAGAACTGCTCTGCGAGTTCGTCAGCGTTGGCCTCGATTCGTTTCCACCTGGACTCTCCTGGAGTGACCACTCGAGCACAGAGCTTCCGCTTGCCTAGGTAGACCCATCGCAGCTGGGGACAGGCGCGGTCGTAATCGGTGTAGCTTAGGCGCTCGCGCCCCTCTCCAGCCTCCTTGACGGCCAAAGGAGAAGATGTACAAAACCATCGGGACCGTCTTCGAATAAAAGGAGACAGTGAACAACCAGTTCCCCGACTTGCGGCCCTCTCTACTGAGCGTGTTCCACTGCGGCTCAGAGAGAATAGGATAGGATCGCAGCTGAATCGACACAGGAAGATCTGCCTCCATCAGCGCCTCGGCACCTGCAGCGAAAGCGTCACGCAAATCCTCCATCCGCCCCTTCCATCGGTGATATCTGATGGATCTCTTCTCGCGGTAGTGGCTCTCAGCCGTCGTCGCAAGTCGCTTGGCCCACGCTCCGCGCCGCAGCTTCGCGCCATAAACCACCTGCAGGTCAGTGCATGTCTTAAGGCAAGCGGAAGCGACCACCCGCAGCAGCGGGTTGAGGTCTCCCTTGTCAGCCTCGTCGAGCGCGGAATAGTACTCTTTCTGCAGCCGGAATTCGATGATTCCGGGGCAATAGCGCCGCCACCACAAGACGTGATCCTGAAAGAGACGCGCAGCGCGCCCATTTCCATCCATGAAGGGGTGCACCTGAGCGATCACGTGATGCGCCCACGTCGCCAGGACTACTGGATCGAGTCGGGTAGCCACAGCATTGAGTGTCTCGGCAAACAGAAGCATGAGGGAGGCAACCTCGGTGTGATCCGGCGTCAGCCAATCACTGAGGTGAATGACAACGTTCTCCTTCCGAAAACTCCCTGGCGGGCTGAACATGGGGCCCTTGGGTTCACCACACAGCGTCTGATGCAAGAAGCAGAGAGTCTCGCAAGACGGTGCCTCATCGTCTCGGATGTAAGCGCCAAGCTTCTGGACGGCCGCGTAGAGGGAAGCTACCTGGCTCTGGCGCTTTTCTTTTCCAAGTGGAAGCCCTCGGGCGATACGCTCCAGCGTTTTCCGTGTCTCCCTTCGCTCCCCGGCGAGCCCCTCAATGGCCGCGCTGTCATGAACAGCGTTCACCATGAGGTCGAAATTCTCGCCAGATTCACTCGTTGTGCCGACCTTCACTCTATCGCGCAGCACATTGAGTTCTTCGATGTGGGCCGATAGTTCCTCGAGAAGGACAGAAACGTCGGTGGAAACTTCAATGCTGAGCGGATCGCATATCTTCATCATTCTCTCTATTCATGACGGGCAAATGAAAACCGCCCAGTCTAAAGCTCGCTCAATACGTCGGCTGCCATCTCTACCTGCTCGGTGGGACACGAAAAGGAGAGCCGAAGCGCCCCTGGCCCACCAGGTCCAAAGACCTCACCCGGCGCGCTGCCCACTCCATGCTCGAGCAGATAAGCCGTGGCATCCCATCCATCGCAAACTCCAGGCTCTTTGCCCACCGCAGCGGCGATAGGCCCCCAATCGCTCATGCGCGCCCACACGTAGAACGCCCCGCCTGGCGCGAAGGGCTCCAGCACAGTACAGCGCTCCAAAGCCGCAAGCAGAGTTCTGCGTCGTAACGCGTACTCTTCCTGCATCATGGCGATGTCAGCAGAAACCCCATCGGCGATGGCCGCAGCCGCGCCATGCTGAGCCACAGAGTTAACGCCGTTGACCGTGCAGCGCAGATAGCGGGCAAGACGCGGGCGGATCGCCCCTCCTCGAGTGACGAGATAGCCCACGCGCAGCCCACTCATGGCGTAGGATTTTGAGCACGAGTACACGCCCACCACTCGCTCATAATCAGAAAGAGAAAGCGGGCTGATGTGGCGCGCTGGTGGGTAGACCACATGCTCATAAGCCTCATCGCTGACGAGGTAGATTCCTTTGCGCTCGCAAAGGGCTACGAGGGCCTGCAAGGTCTCTTTGTTGAGTACCACGCCCGTGGGGTTGTGGGGCGTGTTGATCACCAGCGCTGCGGTGCGTGGTGTAATCTTGGCTGCTAGCGCCTCCACATCAATGGGCTTGTCAGCGAAAGGATCCACCCCGTAATAGACCGGCCGCCCACCATTGAGCTCGATATTGGTGACAGTCTCGGTCCACGTGGGTGTCGGCACGAGCACCTCATGGTCTTTACCGTCGCCGAGGAGTGCACCAAAGAGCACGTAAAGCCCGTTCATCGCCCCCGCTGTGACCATGACGCCTTGGGGGCCGTCCAAAACGACGCCAGTCTCGCGCTTCATCTTCTCGACGATGGCCTGGCGAAGCTCAGGGATTCCCGCAGCCGGGGTATAATGGGTCTTATTGCCCACGAGGGCCTCTTCCATCGCCCGCCGCACCAGGAGGGGCACCTCGAAAGAAGGATCCCCGGACTCCGTTCGGGCGATCCGAAAGCCCTGCTGCTGGCGCTCGATGAGCGCGTCACGAATGGCGACGATGCCACCTTCTTTCATCGCTGATATATCGAACATCAGACACCTCCTGCGTTGGGAGTGAACACACTCCTAGCCGCGAACTCTAGCAAGCCACGCCCCCACAACAAAGGAGCGAGCATCAGCCGCGCAAAAGGGGCATAATCCCATCTTCGTGCAGCCAAACTTCGCTCCAAACACCCAACGCTTCTTTTTCGCTCTGCTCGTTGCCAGCGCGCTGGGTGCGTGCGCCGGCCCCAGGGGCGGGCAGCGTTGGGTGGCCACGCTCAACCTGAAGGGTACGCACCAGCTCAAGGCAGGCGAGGTTATCGATGGGCTCGCCACCCAGGAGACGGGTTGGTGGCCCTTCGCCACCCGGCAAGCCTTCACGCCAGCGGTGTTGGAACAAGACCTCGAGCGTATCGTCACCTTCTACGCAGCGCGGGGATTCTTTCGGGCCAAAGTGAAGCGTAAACAAGTGGTCCCACGGGCTGGTGAGCGTTCGGTGGACATCACCCTGCACATCGACGAAGGACCGCCCACCCTCATCAAAGCGATCGTCCTCCTTGGCGTAGAAACGCTCGACAAGACGCTCCAACGCACGCTGCGTGAGCGTTTGGCCTTAAAGGTGGAAGAGCGCTTCGTCTACAGCCGCTATGCCAGAGGCAAAAAGAGCGTGGTGGCGCTGCTGCGAGCCCGGGGCTACGCCTATGCAAAAGCCGAGGGCCAGGTTGAGGTGAACCGAAAACGACACGAGGCTCGCC
Source organism: Deltaproteobacteria bacterium (assembly GCA_019314525.1). Lineage (GTDB taxonomy): Bacteria > Myxococcota_A > Polyangia > JAFCZD01. The sequence continues at coordinate 2,328 of JAFCZD010000254.1, read as the reverse complement.
TCAGGCTGAGCGTCACCACCGGGCCCCTGGTGCGCTATGGGCGCGTCAAGCTCGAGGGCAACGGCACTATCCCCGCTGACAAGATCCTTAACCTCATCCGCATCAAGACGGGACAACGCCACGATCACCAGCAACTCTCGCGAGCTCGGGCGCGGCTCTTCCGGCAACAGGTCTTCTCCTCGGTAACGCTGAACTTGCCCAAAGCCCCCACCGAGCGGGCTGACCTGACGATCCACGTCAAACCCAGCAAGCTGCGTGAACTGCGCCTCGGTGTGGGCCTCGGCGTCGACCGCAAACGCCAAGAGGTGCACCTCAAAGGGGTCTGGACGTGGCGCAATTTCCTCGGCGGCCTGCGCACTCTCGAGGTGCGACTTCAACCCTCTTATGTTGCCATGCCCGTGGTCTGGGACCTGCAGCGAGATGGGCCCGCTGTGGAGTTGGACGTCAAGCTGACACAGCCCGATTTCTATGGCAGCGGCCTCACCCTCTTTGGTGCCCTGGGCTATGATCTTGGCATCCATGAAGGGTACCGCTTCCACGGGCCACGGGGCCAGGTGGGCATCAATCGCGCCTTCTTCAACGACCGGCTCAGCCTCGGCGTCAGCTACAATCTGCAGTTCTTGGACTTCTTCGACAAAGTCGAGGGCGCCTTCGATCCCAGCACAACGCCCCTGGGGCTCGGCTTCGTCGACCCCTTTCGTCCCGCATGGATCGAACCCTTCGTCCGCCTTGACCTACGCGACGATCTGCTCAACCCACGCTCAGGCGCCTTATTCGAGCTGCGCTTCGAGCAAGGGCTCACGGCCCTCGGTGGCGAGTTCACCTACTTCAAGACGACGCCCGAAGCGCGCACCTATCTACCCCTGGGAACCAAACGCATCGTGCTAGCCACGCGCGCGCTCTTTGGCTACCTGCGGCCCAGCACTGGCCAGAGCAGCCCCATCACGCGCCGCTATAACTTCGGCGGGCCCACCCTGCACCGCGGCTTCAGCTATGGCCGCCTCGCTCCTCAGGACAGCGCCACCCGGGTGCCCCGAGGGGGCAACGGTGCGCTCCTGCTCTCAGCAGATCTGCGGCTGCGCCTCTTTCGCCTGGCGGGCCATTGGTTGGGCTTCACCGGCTTTTGTGACGCGGGTGATGTCGTCGCTGAAGTGGATGATCTCGAGATTGACAAGCTGCACCTCGCCGTGGGCGGGAGCCTCTCTTATGATACTCCCGTGGGCCTGATACGTATCGCCCTTGGCGTGCGGCTCAACCGCCTCGACGAAACGAGCGATGGGCGCCAAAACCCTGACCCTGGTGCACGCATCGCCTTCCACCTGACCATCGGAGCGGCCTTTTGATCGAGGGTGGTGACAAGCAAGAGCGGCAGGGCAGGGGCGAAGACGAGCAGCCCTTCGAGGTGCGGCGCCCTCGAAGCTCTCGCTGGCGCCGCTGGCTTTGGCGCGTCTCAAAGGGCATCTTCTTCCTGCTGCTCCTTCTGGGCGTCATCCTCTATGGTGCGCTGCTCTATTTGCGCACCGACCATGGCCGCATGACGTTGCGTGACCAAATCCTCGAGCGCACAGCTGAGCTCCTTCCAGGGCTATGCCTTGGGGGAATCGAGGGTGACTACACCTCACATCTTGGGCTGAACAAGCTCGTGCTCAAAGATCGCTTCGGCGGTGAGGCCATCTCGGTGGAGCATATCGCCGCGCGCTACGACCTCACGCGTCTGGCTAGCCAGCAGCTGCGGATCGACGAGGTGCGCGTCTTGAGGCCACGCATCGTCTTGCGTCCCACCAAAAGCGGCAAGGACAACCTCGCCGAGCTCCTCGCACCGCGCCCTGTGGAGAAAGAGGAAACCAAAGAGGGAGCTTCGCCATGGACGATCCACTTGGGCGCGCTGCGCATCGAAGGTGGCAGCTTTGACGCGCCAGGCATCGGCTCCAAGGGCATACGCGTTAGCGATCTCCATTTGAACCTTGGCGCCAAGGTGGCAGGTGAGCGTGTGGAGGCGATCCTGCGTGACCTGCGAGCACAGATCACCACCCCCGATGGGCGGCAACTACGAGCTCGCGTTAACCTGCGAGCGCAACTACGAGGCCAAACCATCGACGCCAAACTCCACCTCGAAGCTCAACAAGCCACGAGTCGTGAGCCGGTCATCCTCGACTTGAGCGCCAAAGGCACACAAAAGGCCCTCACGGTGGCCCTCGACGGACGGCTCCCTGGTGCTGGCACCGTGACGCTGCGAGGAACGCTGGGTCAAGACGGAGAGGTTCCCCACGGAAAAGCAGAGCTAACGCTCACCCATATCATGCCGCGCGAGATCGTACCTGGTCTTGG
>JAFCZD010000872.1 GCA_019314525.1 Deltaproteobacteria bacterium | reverse complement strand
GTCGACGGGCTCTCCAGCAGCATTCGCACGACGGCGACGTTGAAGAATATCACCATCGCCGATCATGGCTGCGCTGGTGAGCTGGGTGGTGGGCTGCTGGTGGAAAATGCCACGGTGACCCTCACGAACAGCATCCTCTGGAACAATGGTGGGCGGGAGATTCAGCTCGCCGAGGGCGCTAAGATCACCGTTGACCACAGCGACGTGCAGAAGAGCCAGAGCGGCGAGGGGAATCTCTCCGTCGATCCACGCTTTGGCGGTGGCTATCACCTCGCCTCTAGCGTGGGGCGCTGGGATGGCGCGACGTGGGTCCAGGACGGAGAGAGCAGCCCCTGCATCGACACGGGGGATCCTCAGGCACCTGTGGGACAAGAGTCAGCCCCCAACGGTGATCGCGTCAATATGGGCGCCTTCGGCGGTACGGCGAGGGCGAGCAAGAGCCCTTAGTACAGCGAACCGGATCAGCGGCTCGGAGTTCAGCGGTTGCGCTGACAGTTATCTCCAAAGACGATCTCTTCGCCGCCATCCACCAGCTCGAAATCCGAGACTTTCAAAGGTCGCAGATCGTGGGGACCGAGCAGGCCCTTCCACTTGGCTTTGGTGAAGCGGTCGCTTTGCCCTGTGAGCGTGATGTTGCCTCCGTCGGCGAGGAACATGCCATAGCGCTGGAGCGTTCGGGCCAGCACCTTGGCGCCGCGAGAGGGCAGGGAGTCCACGGGATAATCGGCGCGAAGTCGTAGCCGCGCCCCATAGGGGGGCGCGCCGGCCGGGCCACGTGTGGCACCCGTGGAGTGAGTGGCGGGTGCGACATACACATGACGACGAATACGCGCGTTGGGCAGGATGAAGCGCAGGGCGTGGCGCACCTCTCCACGCTGCACCTCGTCGGCCGAGAAGAGCATGGGCGCGATGGGCAGCCCCGCGGCGTCGGCAGAGGTGCAATCCAAGCCGCGTCCGCTTGGACCGTAGGCCCGCTTGAGATCCCAAACTGCGAGGCATCCGCCACGAAAGCGCTTGGCGCTGATATTCGCCCGCCACATCTCATAAAGCCGCTTGCGCACGCTGTCGTAGACGATCAGGTGACAATCGTCACCATGGGCGCAGGCGTAACCTTTTTCTCCTTCGAGAGCCCCATTGGGCGGCACGGGCACCGCTTCGATATCGCAGTCAGGTTGGAAGTGGTCATCGGTGGGCTCGAACTCGAGCCGCGGGGTGTTGGCATCCGCTGTGAGCACGTGGAAGGAAAAGTCGATCTGGAAGCGCCCGAAGCCCCAGCCGCCGGCCGCTTCGAGCCAGCGTATGACTTCAGCGGAGTCTCTGGCGAGCTTGGCTTTAGAGATGTCGCGATACCAGGGTGGGCGGAGTCGTTTTTGGGGCTGAGCCACTCGTGGCGCGTTTGGAGGTCGCTGAGAGGGCACAGGGCTGCCAGTGCTGCAGGCCAGCTGTGAGCAGCAGAGGATCAATATGAGGGCGTGGTGGGTCACACAAGAATCATGCACGACGCTCTCGCGTGGGGCAACGGCAACGCGTCGTCAAGGCGCGGGCGTGAACACCCGAACGCGGTGGGCGAATGATTCGGCGATATAGACCTTCCCGTCCGGGCCCACAGCGACTCCAGTGAGCATGTTGAATTGGGCGTCCTCGGCGGGGCCATCAGCGAACCCCTCGGTGCCATCTCCCGCCAGCGTCTTCACCTCGCCTTGGAAGATGAGCCGGACTCGAAAGCCTTGGAACTCTGCAACGAAGAGGCGTCCCTGGGAGTCGAGGGCTATACCCGCGGGCCAGTTGAATGCGGCTTGGTCGCTGGGGCCGTCGAGAGAGGCCCCGGCGCCTGTGCCCGCGTAGGTGCTCACCTGGCCGTTTTCGATGAGCCGGATTCGGTGGGCTTGGATGTCGCTGGTGAAGACCTTGCCCATGCTGTCCACCGCCAGAAATCCCTGGCTCACGAATTGGGCGCTGGCCGCGGGCCCGTCCAAGACACCCACCTGGCCGTCTCCTGCCAAGGTGGTCACCTGACCATTTTCGATCAAGCGAACGCGGGGTTCTCCGCTGTCTCGGGTGTAGACACGGTTGGCTGCGTCTACGGCAATGCAATACGGAACGTTGAACTGGGCCTGGGCCGCGGGGCCGTCCCTGAAACCCTCCGTGCCATCTCCCGCCAGGGTGCTCACCACGCCGGCTTTGATCATGCGGATGCGGTGGGCGTTGGTGTCAGCCACATAGACCGTGCCGTCGAGACCCACAGCTACATCGTGGGGGGCGGAAAATGTTGCCGCGTTGGCGGGGCCGTTGAGCGCGCCGCCGGCACCTGTGCCCGCGAAGGTGCTCACCTGTCCATTTTCGATCAAGCGGATCTTGTTGTTTAGATAGTCGGCGACATAGACGCGCCCGCTGGCGTCCACGTCCAAGTTCCAGGGCCAGTTGAAGGTGGCGGTGGCCGCTGGCCCATCTTGGGAA
>JAFCZD010000871.1 GCA_019314525.1 Deltaproteobacteria bacterium | reverse complement strand
CAACCCCAAACCGAAATCTGTGACGGCAAGGACAACGACTGCAATGGCGTCATCGACGATGTGTACGGTGGCTGCAGTGGCGGAAACCCTGGCTACGCCACGGGCTGCATTTATCAAGGGCCAGAGGTCTGCGACCGCATCGACAATGACTGCAACGGCTACACCGACGACATCGCTGGAGGCTGCGTTCCAAACTGCGTCCCCAGCGGGCCCGAGGTCTGCGATGATCGGGACAACGACTGCAACGGCTTCACTGACGACGTCCCAGGCGGCTGCGGTACGAGCACCTGCCTCGCCACAGGGCCTGAGATCTGTGATGGCCGTGACAACGACTGCAATGGCATCATCGACGATGTCTTTGGGGGCTGTGTGCCAAGCTGCGTGCCTGCAGGCGCTGAAATATGCGACGGCAAAGACAACGACTGCAACGGCCTCATCGATGACATTCCCGGCGGTTGCGTCAGCACCACCCCGCCCCCGAGCAGCTGTGTACCCCAAAGCGAGCGCTGCAATGGTGCTGACGACGACTGCGATGGATTCCCGGACGAAGGCAACCCCGAGGGTGGCGATGGTTGCACGATCTACACCGCGTCCATGCCCTTCGCTGGCGTGATGATGTGCATCTCAGGGCAGCTCATTTGCCAGGTGAACAACCCTGGCACCTCGTCGTTCACGGGTGCTCTAGCTCCCATCCGTGGCGCGGGATGTGCTGCTGTTGCAGGTGACAACGCTCAAGGCATCCCCGCTCTGACCTTCTTTCTTTTGCTGCTCTTCGGCTGGAAACAACGACGGCGACGCTCTCGTTAACCAGATCCTGTTCGGCCTCCGGACGCTGAGTCATCTCGGAGACGAGCAGCCAAAGATCCCACACTAGCCCCCGAGAACGTGTCGAGTTGCCCCAAAGGACGGATACCGAGGCGAACAACATCCTCAACCCCATAGACCCGACCATCCAGCGTTGCGACGATGATGCCTGCCAGAGGAATACCAAAAAAGAAGAGCAGCAAGGCGACCATGGCGGCCTTTTGCTTCTGAGTGAAGCGAGGTGGTGGTGTCTGCCCCCAACCCAGCAGCGTAAAGCGCAGCCCCAACTGCTTGCCCTCTTTCTGTGCCAAGACCTCTGCCTGACCGCGGCGAATGCTCTGTGCCTCCAGGTCTGTACGCATGCGCGCAATCCGTTGTGTTACCCGCCGCACAGTCACCAGAGCCTGGGCGTGCTGCTGAGGCGTTGAGGTTCCCTTGATGACCACAACCTGCGCTGCAGCGAGCTCACCCGAGAGGCCGTCGATACGGCGCGCCAGCTGAGCGATGCCGCTGTCGATGAGCTTCAGGGCGCTCGCTGCTGAGGCCTTGCGCACCTGCTGTTCGTACGTGCGCACGATCTCCCCCAACTCACGCACCACCCCCACCGCCTGCTGAGTGGTGCGCCCAAGGTAGCTGATGCGAACGCGGGCTGAACGCTCAGACATCTCCTGGCTATCGGGCAGCAAGAACTCGTTGCGGAAGACCTTCACGTCGATGCGATCGCGCATCTCCTCGATAGCCCAATTCTCATCGATGGCGAGCTGCTGCCCCAAGAGGTTGTGCTTTTTGATCAGCTCCAGCGCGCGCTTGCGCGTGAAGAGCCCATCGTAAACATATTGTGTCAGCTCCCGCTTGGGTGCGGGGGGAGCCATCTGACCGCTCGATCCGCGGTTCTCCTCCACTCGGAAGGTCACGCTCGCCTCGAACTCGGGCTTCTTTCGCCATGTGCGCGCGCCCGCTGCCGCTCCGACCAAGAGCGCCAATGTCAACACGAGCACTGGCCGCGCCCGAGCGCGGCGCTTGAGCCGCTCGAGCTCAGCCCGTGCCCGTTCTGGCCCCGGCTCAGCCTCGAGCCAGCCATTGCGCAATGTCACCTCGAGCTCATAGGGGCCAATACAGAGCATATCCCCCACGTCGAGGGTGGTGGCAGCGCTAATAGGCCGCTCATTGACCAGCGTTGGGTTGCTACCAACGTCCTCCACCCAGAGGGCCCCCTTGAGAAAATAGAGGCGGCAATGCAGGCGCGACACACGCAAATCGCGGAGATGGATGTCCGCGTTCTCCGCGCGACCGATCAACGTCGGCCCAGCCACAGGGAAGTGGTGAACCCGCCCGCCCCGGTGCATCTGCAAATAAACGAACTTCATGCGCCAGGAGTATAGCGGATTCGGGTGGTGCGCGTCTCCACTTCGTACATGTTGCTGCTCCCGCAATTCAAACGTATTGTTGGTAATGTGAAGTACCTTTCAGGGAACCTCCGCCTCTCGCTGCTCATGCTCGTTCTTCTGGGGAATGGATGCGTACGCTTTGGCTTTGACGCGCGCCATGATGCTCATGACGCTGCATTCGCTGACCTTACATTTGCTGACGCCGCGGGTGACAGCAGTCCCTTGGACGATGCTGCTCATGATGGCAATCAGGACACCCAGCGAGA
>JAFCZD010000870.1 GCA_019314525.1 Deltaproteobacteria bacterium | reverse complement strand
TGGTGTGATGCCAAACCACAGTTGCTCAACAGGGGGGTGTGGACAAGCTGTTGATAGGTAAGTCCTCGGAACCTCGCGTTTTACTTGACTCTGCAAGGGAGAAGACGATACTTTTGCCTCGGAATCATATTCGATATCAAGAGTGACGGGTCGCGTCAGAGGTCTTCCTTCAGGCTGTGATGAGCCTAGAGTCCCTGATCGCCACGTCATCGCCATCGCGGAGTCGGTTCGTGCCGGTGTCCGGCGGCGGGCCACAGCCGGGAGTGTTCATGGTTAACTTCAAAGGTAAAGTCGGCGTCACCACCACCATATTGTCCATCGTGATGGTTGTTGTGCTCTACCTGCTCGTGATGCTGCCCTGGAGCAAGCAGGTGCAGGAGGGTGCCAAGGCCGACGTACAGCGTGGCACGGCGCTGGTGCAACACCTGCTTAACTTGCGGGCCCATGAGATGGTCGTGGTGGCCTCGGAAGCGGCGAATGGTGGCGATTTTGTTGCCGCGATTCAGCAGGTCGAGGCGGCGGCACGCCGGGAGGGGGTCTTCAAGGCCATTGGAAATTTTGACGCCAAGCTCCGAGCGAAGCTGGAACGCAAGGCTGACTTTTTCGGCGTCGTGGACGCTGAGGGCAAGATTGTGGCCCGGGACCTCAATATTCACGATATGTACGGCGAGAAGCTGCCCTATGTTTCCATCAAGCATGCCCTCTCGGGGCGGGCTACCAGCGATGTCTGGTTCATGAAGAACCGCCTGATGCGAGCAGCTGCGGCGCCCATCCGCGTCGATGGCATCGTGAAGGGCGCGGTGGTCATCGCCTTCGATTTCACTGATGCCCAGGGCAAAGAGGAGAGCGACCAATTTGACTCCCACGTCGTCTATTTTCTCGACGGCGCAGTGCGCGCCTCGAGTTTTCCCAAAGATGGCGCGTGCGTGAAGGCCATCAACTCCACAATGCTCGGCGCCAACGGGAAGGCCGTGATGGCAGCGATCACCAGCAAAAAGAGCGGGATCTTCACGGTCGAGCTCAACGGCTCGACCTATCTCGCCGCCGCAGGCTCCTTGCCCCCCCCCGTGACGATTCACGGGGGCAAGCCCAATGGAGAGCCTGCCAAAGTAACCAGCGCCGCTGTCGAGCAGAAGGCAGGGTATTTGGTGTTGGTTAACCGAACATCCCGCTTTGAGCGCATAACAACCACCCGTTACGCTCTCCTTGGCTTTCTAATCATCCTGGTGCTCTTTGCCCTCGCCATCGCCTGGGCCGTGGCTAAACACTTCGTGGACGCTGAGGACCAACTCGAATTGGGCGTCGCGGAAGTGATCAATGGTGATGTGGAGTATGTTTTTGACTCTACCGATGAATTCGAGGGGCTTGCCAACGCGTTGAACGTGATGTTGGCGCGTCTGCTCGGTCGCCCTGAACCGGGAGATGAAGAGGACGAGGCTTCTTGGCGCGCCGATGTGATCAATATCGACGAGTTGACTGATCCTTCTGAGGGGGATCGCGCCCTCGCTAACGAGGCTGAGGACGTTTACCTCAGTCGTCTCCATGGCGAGTACATCGCCGCCCGTAAGACCGCTGCGCTTTCGCTGGAGGGCATCACCTTGGCGAGCTTCTCGCAGAAGGTCAAAGCAAATGAGGCGATGCTGAAGGCGAAGCACAAGTGCGAGATGGTGCGTTTTGCTGTCAACAGCAGCGGTGGCAAAGTCAGCCTGCGACCTGTGCGCTTGGGTTGAGTGACAAAGCCTGCCCGGATGACCGCAAGCGGATTAGACCTCCTGCTGGCTGAGCGCGAGGCGCTCGTCGCTGGGAGGCGTGTGGGGGTGCTTTGTCATGCGGCCTCTGTAGATTCTCGGCTGCGCCACTGCGTAGATTTGCTGGTGGAGAGTCGCGCCGAAGTGAGGGCGGTGTTTGCTCCTGAGCATGGTGTCTGGGGGGCGGCCCAAGACATGATCGCGGTAGAGGGGGTTCGCGAGCCTCGCCATGGCTTGCCCGTCTATAGCCTCTACGGCCAGAGTGAGGGGAGCCTTGAGCCAGAGCAGGGCTGGCTCGAGGGGCTCGATCTGGTCGTGATCGATCTTCAAGACGTTGGCAGCCGTTATTACACCTATGTGTGGTCCGCGACGCTGATGGTGGCGGCCTGCGCTCGCGCTGGTGTTGAAGCCTTGGTGCTTGATCGCCCGAACCCCTTGGGAGGCGTCAGGATTGAAGGACCACGCGTTGAGGAGGGCTATGACTCTTTCATCGGTCTCCATGATCTGCCCGTGCGCCATGCCCTGACCATTGGCGAGCTTGTGAAGCTGAGCTGCGCCGAGAGGGGGGTGGATGACCATGGGCTCTCCGTGTTGCCCAATGCGTGGGTGGCGGCGTGAGATGCTCTTCGCCGAGACGGGGCTCCCATGGGTCATGCCATCTCCAAATATGCCAAGCCAAGAGTCAGCGCTCGTTTACCCGGGCGCTTGCCTTCTTGAGGGCACCAATCTCAGTGAGGGAAGAGGAACGACCCGTCCCTTCGAGGTCTTGGGGGCGCCTTGGGTCGACGGTCATCAGCTGGTAGAGCAGCTCGCGTTGGAGGACCTCCCTGGGGTGAGCGTTCGCCCCTTGCGCTTCAATCCGACTTTTCACAAGCATGCCCACAAGGATTGTGGCGGTGTGCAAGTGCACGTGCACGATGCTGCAACGTTTCTTCCGTTTCGCACGGGGGTGGCTTTGCTCGCTGCCTTGCGATCTCAAGCCACGGAGCGCTTCGGCTGGCGCGATCAGCCTTATGAGTTTGTGTGCGACCGTCCAGCTATTGATCTGCTGGCGGGAGGTCCTTGGCTGCGCGAGGGGATCGAGCAGGGGCGAGCCGTGGCCGAGATGGCCGCTGGCTGGCGAAAGAACGAGGCGCTCTTCGCTGAGCGTCGGCAGCCCTAT
>JAFCZD010000869.1 GCA_019314525.1 Deltaproteobacteria bacterium | reverse complement strand
GCGCCCGGGCCAACGCCAACGCTGACGCGTCGGACACTGAGGCTACAAGACCTCGGGGAAACACCAGGTCGCTTTCAATGGCGGGTTATCTCGACTGCACCGTCTTCGCCGGGGGCAACCCCATGAATGCCACCTGCGCCACCCTTTCCTTCACCTCGGGTAACCGTCTCGGTCATATTGGTCAGCGTCGCTGGCGCATGCACAGAAAACACTTTTCCGGCCCCAGCGCCTCCCGGCCGGCCGTATCTCGGTGATCCACCTCCACCATAACCACCTCCACCCCCACCGCCGAATCGATACGAAGCCCCCCACCCGGCACCCTTGCCTGTGCCTCCCGTTACGAAGCCAAATTCACCGTCAGAGGTTCCGCCGGGGCCACCCTGACATGGGGTATCGCAAGTGCCCCCGTTGGCACCTGTGGTGATCCCCCCTGTGCCATCACCAGGCGCACGGCCTTCCACTGGAATTTCTCCGCCGGGTCCGTCTCCGCCCCCGTGTCCTCCAGGGTCACCGGCGAGTGCGCCACCGCCACCACCACCAGCGATGCTCAGCGTGAAGGCATCATCACGACTGGGATCTGAGTCGGGGTCGAAAAGCACGCTGGAGGCACCTCCACCGGGGCCACCATGATTGCCAGGGGCGAGGGCACCACCGCCGCCAACGACGATGCGGAACACTCCTGTCTGCCCGGCAATGAAATCAAAGCTATTCTGTCCGCCATTTCCACCAGGTTTATCGTTAGCAGAGCAGCCTCCTCCCGCGCCGCTGACAACAAAGCCAAACACCTGGTTCACATCCGCTGGACCCACTGTACAGGCATATTCTCCATCAGGTTGATCTGCTGATGGGGTTGGAAAGGAGAGCACGGCACATCCTCCGTCTGGCGTCGAACTATCCGCCAGCGCTGTGCCATCGATGACCGCGACGCTATCAACGACGACCGCCTGATCGAGGGGCGCCGCGCTATCAACGACGACCGCCTGATCGAGGGGCGCTGCGCTATCGAAGGGCGCTGCGCTATCGAGGGGCGCTGCGCTATCCATATCGTGCTTTGGATCAATAGATTTGAAACCGAGTCGAGAGCATGAGCAAAGGCTCAAGCTGCCGAAGAGCAGTAGAGATGGCACAGTGAATAGGTACAATTTCCTTAATTATAGAGCAATCATAGTCACCCATCAATTCTCACTGGTCTGAGGCTACAAGACTCGTGGTCAGCTCACAGAGTATCTCGCGGTGGGCGTCACCCGTTTTGCTGGCTACCAGGTGGTGCCCCGCGAGCAACTGCGTCGTCGCCACGTTTTTCGGGGGCGATGGCGGGGGAGGGAGGCGCTTCGGCGAGGCCCGGGTAGCTGCGTACCATTTGGGCCATGGTCTTGGCTGAGAGTGGCGTGCGTTTGGGCGCCGGGGTTGATATGACTAGGTATTGCTATCGGGTGTTCTTATAACCGCACCCCGTTGGCGGCTTTGACCAATTGATTATATCGGTCGAATAGGTAAGGGATGCTTCCCCTTACTGAACGCAGACGACCCAGTTCGCCCGTTATCGCCAAAGATCACGATCTGCAGCGGCCCCAGACGAACGCGGGAGATTCGGTTCCCACCCATGAAGGTGCCGTTGCTCGACCCCATGTCGTAGAGATAGACATCTGCAGTGATTGACCAGCGAAGACGCCACTCCTGACTCGGACCGTTAGCTGCATCAGGAGGCCGTCACACTACAGCTTGAGGGCAGCATATAAATGCCATCTCATGAGCCCCAGGCCCTGGCAATGCTCAGCTTCCCCAGGTCCTCATGCTGATTACCGCCACTTCGTTGAGCATGCGGTTTGGGGCTCGGCCACGGCTGTAGCTTCGCACCCCGCTCTTTCTGTTCCCACTCGCAGCAATCTCGAGATGCAGCACAGGTCCATCGATGAGCTTCTTCGCTCGCCGCTGCCGAATGAAGAGGCTGCCGAGGACACGAGCCATGGCATAACCCGAGGGCGCGACCAGGACCGCAGGAACCACGCCAGCGGTCAAGAGGGCAGCAGCGCCAGTGAGGAGCGCGGTCAATAGAGCAAGGACATGGCGCGTTTCACGACGGGTTCGGCGTGATATTGCCCTTGAGATCTCACAATCAGCGCACAAGCCAGCCACAGAGATATGGCTGGTACAAAGGGGGCTGGAGCACTCTGCGCAGAGAAGATGGGCATCAGCTGTGCAATGACATGAAGCGACAAATGCGTTCTTGCGATAGGCGGTAGTCATGGCAGACCTCGTACATCCTTGTATTTGTTTTGCTTGCTCTTGTTTTGCAATTCCAGTGCCAGCGAGTTGCGAGCCCACAGCTGCGACACTTCGAATACTTAGGGGGCATCGCCGCTATCAGAGGCGCTTTGGACCACCATGTTGGTACCTATCGCCAACAGAAGCCGCGCCGGGCTGGGGTGGTGAACCCGCTCGGCCTCAGCGTTGCCCCCG
>JAFCZD010000039.1 GCA_019314525.1 Deltaproteobacteria bacterium | reverse complement strand
CCGGGCAGGCCCCCCAATTCATGGCCCAAAAGCACCCGCAGCACCACGATCGCAAGCCCACACAACAGAATGATCCACTGAATGGTGTCGGTATAAATGACCGCTTTGAGCCCCCCCACCACCGTGTAGAGCACCGTGACCGCGGCGATGACCCACAGCGAGAAGGTCAGAGGATCCAGATTCCACGGGGCCCCGCGAGGATTTGGGCGCCGGAAAAACCGAGGTAACCGAGACCAGAGATCACGGCCGCCAGCAGCGCCGTGGCATCGCCAAAGCGCCAACGGAGAAAGTCGGGATAGGTCAGCATGCCGTGCTCGGCGTCGATGGCCTTGACCCGTGGAATGACCAGCACTGCCGAGAGCCAGGCCCCGATGAGGCCGGTGAAGAGCAACCAGCTACCGGAAAGCCCCATGGTGAAGCCGAGGCCGCCGAGGCCGATGGAAAAACCGCCCCCCACGTCGGTGGCCACGATGGAGAGGCCAACGTGGTAGGGACCGATGGCGCGCCCCCCTACATAGTAATCATCGACGTCTTCGTTTTGGCGGGAAAAATAGAAGCCGATGGCGACGACGCCAAGGAGGTAGGCAGCGAAGACGGTGTAGTCAACCGCACTCACGACGCCCGCTACCCTCTGGTGTCAAGGAGATGGTGCTGTCGAAGTCCGCCAGAAGCTTTTCGATGCCCACGGCGCGCCACTCATCACCGTCTTCCAGTTTGAGCTGAAGCTCGCACTCGTCACACTCCCGATCGCAAAAGTTGGCCTCGTAGGAATCGGGCTCCTTATAGGTGGTGATGACACCTTCGTAGTTGCGCAGCACAACCTTATTGGTGGACCAGGAGAGCAGATAGTTGGGATTGAGCCGGATTTTGCCGCCCCCACCTGGCGCATCTACCACATAGGCCGGCACGGCGAAGCCCGAGGTGTGACCGATCAAACTCTCCATGATCTCGATCCCTTTACCAATGGGGGTCCGAAAATGAGCCAAACCCTCGGAGAGGTCACATTGGTAGATGTAGTAGGGACGCACGCGGTTCATCACCAGCTTATGCACAAGCGAACGAATGATGCGCGGGCAATCATTGACGCCGGCAAGCAATACCGATTGATTCCCCAAGGGGATTCCGACGTCCGCCAGCTTGGCCAGCGCTTCCCGCGAGGACTGGGTGATCTCCCGCGGGTGGTTGAACTGCGTATTGATCCACAGTGGGTGGTGCTTTTTCAGCATGGCCACCAGATCGTCGGTAACACGATAGGGCAACACCACCGGAACCCGAGTGCCGATGCGGATAACTTCGACGTGCTTGATGGTGCGCAGCTCGCCGAGGATCCAATCCAATCGTTCGTCAGAGAGCAGCAGCGGGTCTCCGCCGGAGATCAATACATCCCGAACGGCAGGTGTCTTGCGAATATAGTCGATGGCCTTGCGGAGGGCAGCCTTGCTCAAAGGCAGGTCCTTATCGCCCGTCTTTCGCTTGCGCGTGCAGTGACGGCAGTACATGGCGCAAACGCCGGTGACCCAAAAGAGCACTCGGTCGGGGTAGCGGTGGGTAATACCTGGCACCGGGCTGTCGCGCTCCTCGCCCAGCGGATCGCGCATGTCGTAGCGCTCTATCTGAAGCTCAGCCGGCGAGGGAAAGGCCTGACGAAAAATGGGACTGTTTTCTAGATCGCTGGTATCGATCAGCGACGCGTAATAGGGGGTGATGGATAGCGGAAAACGCGCCACCGCGAGCTCGAGCTTCTTACGGCGCTTAGCATCGATGCGGACGCCCAACACGCGCTCAAAGGCCTCGATGGTGGTGATGGCGTGCTTGAGCTGCCACTTCCAATCCCGCCACCGGGCCACGGCCTCTGAACCGCTGGTCATACGGTCCGTCAAGCGTTGTTGGCGGCTGGACATCATAGCAATATCAGGGGCTTGGTCTTCTTGCATGATGTCGCTCCAGCCCCAGCGCTGTGAAAGTTTGTTCGTTGCCGAAGCTATTGCTGCAGCAACGATGGCTGCCCACCTATAGAACAACGGCCAGTTACCCGCAAGCCGTGGGTGTTCCATCCTTCGTCACACCCTTTGGACTTGCCATGGAAAAGAGGACACGTCGTCTCATGCTGCCAGCGGTTCGAGGATAAGGACAGCAGCGGGACAAGACGCCACGTCCTTTGTTAAGTTAGGGGTATGACGAACCCATACCAGCCGCCCCAAACGAATCTGCCCCCTGGTGGCCACCCGAACAGGCTCTCCTCTGGCCCAGGCGTGTGCCCTTCTTGCCAGAGCGACGACTACAACGAAGTGAAATTCACGTGGTGGGGCGGGATGCTAGGCCCGAGAATGTTCAACCACGTCAAATGCAAGGGCTGCGGCAGCACCTTCAACTCGAAGAGCGGTAAATCCAACAACTCCGCCATCGCCATCTACTCGGTGGTCGGCCTGGTGATCGCGCTTGGGGCGCTGATCATGTTCAACACGATGTAGCCTGGGCCCTAGCGCCATTTGGGGGTGCACGATTCGTTTTGGGCTTCGTTGACGCCGGATCTCTCGCCAGGCCCCTCGAAAACGTCAACGGCGGGGGTGAACGATTCGTTTGAGGCTTCGTTGACGCCAGCGCCCTCGCCAGGCCCCTCGAAAACGTCAACGGCGGGGGTGAACGATTCGTTTGGGGCTTCGTTGACGCCAGCGCTCTCGCCCAGAATGCCGCATGGGGCGCCAAAGTCGCGTCGGCTCTCCTATCATGGATGGCGCGTGGGGAGACGCCTATCAATCCAAGTCATTTGCTACAACCGGTCGTGCCCCCCATTTGGCCCCATTTGGGAGCCCTGTGGGCGTCTTGGATTTGTTGGGAGATTTTCTTATTGAGATCTTCTTCCGTCTCCATCTCACGTCTGAGTTGGTAGGGGCGATGGTTGTTGATGCGCGTCATGGGTTCCCCGTTTCGTCGTTGATGCTTCTTTATCGGCGTTGGCGCGCAGATGTTGCGCCTTTTTTGGGATTCTTTTGGGGAAGAGGGAGTTTTTTTGGGGGCAGCGCTTTGGCTCAGCGAGCAGGGGGGGGCACTCGTGTGCGCTCAGGGTCCGCTCGGCGCGCAAGCGATGATCGGCCCTTGGTTGTCGTAGCAAATGAGGTCTCGCTGTTGGCAGCGCTGCTTGCGGTACTACTCAGAAATTCAGTCCGGTGGCCACCAAACGAACGGGTTTGTCATAGCGCTTGTAGTCTCCACTACTATATCCATATTTGAAAGTGACGAACCACGCGAATGGCGGATTGAATTCCAACTCCGTTGCTGTCCAATGTTCACCGACTTTTGTCTTGGGAAAGAACTCTGTGGAAATAGTTGGAACTTGAAAATAGCCCGTACACTCTTCCCCTAAAACTTTAGTGTTTGAGCAATAGTTTAATGATTTAAGCTGCAAAAGGCTTGGTATGCGCCAGTTGCCGACACCGCAAAGGTTTGTTGAATTCACCCGCTTCATATAATTGTTGGTATTGCAGAAATCCTGCAATTCGCAATTCTGGGAATAGAACTCATTTTGCTCATCGCCCACCACCCCAAGGCTGGTCGGATCATGCCAAATATAGCTCCAGTCCCTATCCCTCATTCCACCATCGTCGGTTTTGATCTCCCAGAGTAGACGCTTTACACTGTCATAAGTGCAGGCCCACTCATTCGCACCACTACCCAAGCTGGCTAAATCTGGCAACGAATTGCCACTATTAGAAACTTTAATATATCGTCCAGGAAAAATGCCGGAATTGTCAGGGACCTCGCACGACGGGCACTCGCCGATCTTTCCCGACACGTACCAGCCGCACCCGTCGCTATTACACGTCTCCTGGCTCAGATAGCTCGCGCTGGAATCGCAGGTGCTGCCACACAAAATTACTTCGTCTCTGGTATCTCCAGGCACACAAGAATCGGGCCGCTTTTCACATTGGCCCTGACTCTCCCACCCACAGCTGTCGGTGCACACGAGTGTTGAGGTACCGCACTCTCCCACCACTGTAGTGCAGCTTGCGCCAGGTAGGGTTTGCCCAGGAGTACAGGCGTCGTTCACGCAGTCATCACTTACTATCTGGGAGATGTTCTCACCCATGGGAAGCGTTTCTGATCCTTGGCAAATGCTGACCGAGGTGATCTGGCATTTGGTCTCGATGACGCGGGTGCCACATGTGTAGCCGGGAACGCACTCTTGGGTCTCCGTTGTTGGTGCGCCCTCGACGCAGCCGTGGCAAGAAGAAGCGCCGTCCCACTGGCAAGCGGTGTTACAGGTAAGAGTAGTATACCTCCCAGGTTCACAACCGCCTTCGACGCCGCATGGCGCAAAGCGACTGTCGCCTGGATTGCATACGCCCTGGTCTTCACACTTACCGTAGTCGGTGAAGCATCCGTCGCAACTGAGGAGGCGATGGCCGCACTTGCCGCAGGGCTCAATCGACGTGTCATCTTGGCTGCACTTGGTTAGAAAGGTTACGCAATAGGAGGTCTGCTCCCAGCTGCATTCGGAGGTGCACTTCCAACGTGCGCCTACGCAATCGCAGGTGTCGGGGTCGGTGCAGGTTCCATCGCAGGCTTGAATTCGCTCTTCGCCCACTGTGCACGCTTCTGGAAGGTCGCAGGGGGCGAGTGGCGCATGGGTGGCACATCCATCGCACACCACCGGCGGCCAGCGACCGTTCTCGTCACATTGCTGGTTGAGGTTGTAGCTGCAACATGCGACATCCCTAAGGCTTCCAGGGGAGCAAGATACTTCGGCGTCGTCTCTGTCAATGGCGCCGTCTCTGTCAATGGCGCCGTCTCTGTCAATGGCGCCGTCTCTGTCAATGGCGCCGTCTCTGTCAATGGCGCTGTCTCCGTCAACGGCCCATTGCATACTAGAGTCCCCACCATCGCTGTGGCCCTGTTTGGCACCCTCCAACATGTTTGGTGTGCATGCAGTGAAACCGATGAGCATGAAAAGCGCGAGACACCGCTTGGGAACGTGGAATGAGGACGGGTGAGTGTCAGCACACATATTGGTTATTATACTATGCGGGGAAGTAACTTCCACCACTCCCAACCCCAGAACCAGACGTGAATGGCCCTGGCGTGGATGATGAGACTGTGGGGACACCACGCCAGGACCACCACAAATGGTGGCGTCTGACCTCGGCGCGGGTATGTGGGGGACACTCGCCAAGGCCACCGACTTACCCTAATGCAATGGGTAGGCCATGCCCGGCGGACGAGCTTTTATGCGCTTAGCGCGAAAGCCCCCAGAAAAGTGCGACCTCTACGTTTGCAGCTGTAGAAGAGAGTCGACGACAATGGCGACCACATCGAGGTCGTCGGTCTTCGCTTCGAGGCTTCCTCGGCCAGATCGCTTGCCTCCCTTGAGGGCGGCATGGTCGAACCAAGGCTAATGCGCCTCCACCTGCAGACGTAAACGCTCGAAGCGCTGCGTCAACTCCAGCTTGCCATCCCCTGTGCGCACCTGCTGCCGGATGTCTTCGGGTAGCATCTCTGCCTCAGTGCATTCGAGGACCGCGGCCAGTTCCTGCATCTGCTTTTCGGCGTCTTGTGCCGAAGGGATGAACCCCTCGAGGGCCTGGGCCAGGTGCTCTTTCGTGATGCCCTCACTCTCGGCGAGCAGGGAGAGTCGCCAAGCCCGAGTGACGACTCCCTCGACGTCGGCGCCCGAGAGCTTGAGGTCCTCACCCACCTCCGGCACGTCCTCAGGCCTGATGGCCACACCGTTCTTCTTGCCCATGACGACGAACATCTGTCGTTTCTCGTCCTCAGTTTGCGGGTAGAAAAGGGGAATGTGCACCTCGGCGCGCCCCTGACGCTTGATGTCTATGGGCAGCAGGTCTGGACGCGCCGTCATCAGAAACCAGATGATCTTCCCGCGATAGGCGGTGTTGCCCATCTGGCTCGCGATTTGGCCGAAGACGCGGCTAGAAGTGCCTGAGTCGCCCCCAGAGTCGCGATCTCCGAGAGCCGCGTCCGCCTCGTCGATAATCACCAGTACAGGGCCCATCATGCGCAGGACCTTGAGGATCTTTTCCAGGTTGCCTTCGGTTTCGCCCACGTATTTCGAGCGAAAGTTGAGCAATTTTAGGCAAGGGATCCCGACGGAACCGGCATAGCACTCGGCGAGGAAGGATTTTCCCGTGCCTACGGGGCCACTGAGCAGGTAGCCCATGGGGGCCGCCTCGAGGTGGTTGTGCTTGATCAGCGAAGCGTCATCTCGCAGGCGGCGCTTCGCCGCCTCGTGACCAACGACCATGTCCAGGTTGTGGGCGGGTTCCACGAACTCTACGAGCCCCTGACATGCGCCCTCGATCATTTCCTTCTTGTTGTGCTTGAGCCAATCGAGGGTGATCCTCTGCTCATGCCGGATGGCCGTCTGGAGCAGCCCGCGGATGTTCACTAGGGT
Source organism: Deltaproteobacteria bacterium (assembly GCA_019314525.1). Lineage (GTDB taxonomy): Bacteria > Myxococcota_A > Polyangia > JAFCZD01. The sequence continues at coordinate 14,209 of JAFCZD010000039.1, read as the reverse complement.
TAGCCCCGCGGTGAGCTTGGCGAGGCCCTCCGGGGAGACCTCGGCGAGCTTGTCGAAGTCTCGCCCGCCTCGCATCCATTCGATGAAGGCCAGGCGCTCTTTGAACGCCGGGAAGGAGAGGTCTACGCGGTGTGTGTGGGCGCTCCGTACCAGGGCGTCGTGGAGGTCGGAGAGGCGCTCTGTGATCAGGCAGAAGGCGAAGTTTACCCGCTTGATATAGGTGTTCTTGGCCCAGTTCAGCACGGTGACGAGGTTCGCCGCCAAAGAGTGCGACATTTGCGCCGAGGGAGTCCGGGGCAAGAGAAGATGGGCGTAGTCGAGGACCATCGCCACCGAGGGGCGGGTATCATCGCTCTTTCCCGCGAGCATGATCTCGAGATAGCGGTTGAGCAGCGCGAGCACCTTGGTGGGGTCGCGGGGCAAATCACCGAGCCTGCCGATGTGCCGGTCGATGTGCGCGTTCATCCTTTGTAGGCGGTCCTGATCGCTGGCCGCGAGAGCGTGGGGCGGGCCCGTCAGGTCGTAATGCAGCACAAGGTCCCAGCTGCCAAAAATCTGCGAGGCGACGAACTCATTGGGAGGGATGTAGTCGACCCGCCCATCTGGGAGCTCCACGCGCACCAAGTCGTCGACGTTGCCGTGGAGGATGAAGGTGGAGATGTTGCCTGTGTAGTAGACGCGACCCAATTCATGGGCCCAGGAAGGTAACCACTCGGGGAAGAGGGTGTCTGCCTTTTCGACCATTGCGATCTCACCTATCTGTTGTGGGGCGCAGCTTACCACAACAGAAGGATCGCGGGGCCACAGGCTAGATGCCCTTGAGTACCTTCTCTTCGCGCTTGCGGACGTTGTGGTCGAGGGTGCGTTTGCGGATGCGGATAGCTTTGGGTGTCAGCTCGACGAGTTCATCGTCAGCGATAAGCTCCAAGGCTTGCTCGAGGGTGTGTGTGACGCAGGGGATGAGGCGCAGCGCGTCGTCGTGGCCGGAAGAGCGCACGTTGGTGAGCTGTTTCTTCCGGCCAGGGTTGACCACGAGGTCGTTGCTGCGGCTGTGCAATCCGACAATCTGTCCCCCATAGACTTTCACGCCTGCTGGCAGGAAGAGCTTGCCGCGGTCCTGCAGCCCATGCATGCCGTAGGTGATCGTCTCACAGGCGTCCTGGGCGATCATGACGCCGTTTTCACGGCGCTTGATCTCGCCAACAGATTTGTCGTAGTGGGAGAAGCTGCTGTAGATGATGCCCTCGCCACGGGTGTCGGTGAGGAACTCCCCGCGATAGCCAATCAGGCCACGGCTTGGGATCATTAGCTCGAGAGAAGCAGTCCCCTGCACGTCGACTTCATGCCGTCGCAACGCCCCGCCACGCCTGCTGAGCTTTTCGATCACGGCCCCAGCGAAGGCGTTGGGCACGGTCACCACCACTTGCTCGTAGGGCTCCTCGCCATCACGCATCACCACCTGAGGCTGGCCGATGCTCATCTCATAGCCTTCACGGCGCATGGTCTCGAAGAGCACCGAGAGGTGCAGCGTTCCACGGCCAAAGAGCCGCCAGAAGTCCTTGCGTTCGGTGGTCTCAAGGCGTAGGCCGACGTTGTGTTCGAGCTCCTTGTGGAGGCGCTCACGCAGCTGCCGGCTGGTGACGAAGCGTCCATCGGTTCCAGCGAAAGGCGAATTGTTGATGCCAAAACGCATGGAGATGGTGGGCTCGTCGATGGGGATCATGGGCAGCGGGTTGGGCTGGCCATGGGCACAGAGCGTCTCACCCACTGTGACGCTGTCGACGCCCGCGAGGGCGACAATCTCGCCGGCTTCTGCCCGCTCACAGTCCACCCGCTTCAAGCCCAAAAAGCCCATCAGCTTGGTGACGCGAAAGTTGTCTTGGGAACCATCCCGGCGACAGCACACGGCCCGCATGCCGCGCTCGATGGTGCCTGCGTGAATCCGACCGATGGCGATGCGCCCCAAATAGTCGGAGTAGTCGAGGGTGGAGACCTGCAGCTGCAGAGGAGCGTCGACATCCATGGCCGGCGGAGGCACACGGTCTACGATGGTCTCGAAGAGGGGCAGTAAATCCGTGCCCGGCTTCTCGGGGTCTAACGAAGCCCACCCATCACGCCCAGCCGCGTAGACCATGGGGAAATCCATCTGTTCGTCAGAGGCGCCTAAGGAAGAGAAGAGGTCGAAGAGTTCGTTGGCGACGTAATCGGGGCGGGCCTCAGGGCGGTCCATCTTGTTGATCACGACGATGGGGCGGTAGCCATGTTCGAGGGATTTTTGCAGCACATAGCGCGTCTGAGGCATGGGGCCTTCCACCGCGTCTACGAGGAGCAACACAGAATCCACCATGCGGAGGATGCGCTCCACTTCACCGCCGAAGTCCTGGTGACCGGGGGTGTCCACGATCTGGATCGCCCGGTCATGCCAACGGACTGCCGTGCACTTGGCGAGGATGGTGATCCCACGCTCGCGCTCTTGAGGATCTGAGTCCATCACGCGATCCACGGGCTCTTTGCGGACGTCGAGGCTGCCAGATTGCCGCAGCATGTGGTCCAGAAGCGTGGTTTTTCCGTGATCGACGTGGGCGATGATAGCGACGCTGAGCACGGGGAGTTTCGCGCTTTCGGCGCGCGGCTCCCCGGAGGGGTGGTTTTCCATGGCGGGGTAGTAGTTGCCTGCATGGTTGGTGTCAAGGTGGAGGGGAATCAACCCTGATGTCTTGGAGGGATAAGAGACTGCGACCGTGTGGTTGCTGTCTCTTGGGAAGAGGGGGCAAGGCAATTGCCCTAACACCGGAGAACATCAGGGGAATCTAGTCCTTTGGGCGTGGGCGGCGGGTAGGGTAATCCTGTCAAGTGGTTGGCGGTTACCACCCTGAGCGACAAATCTGGTCCTTATCTTCACGATATACTTTTACTTTTTCAATGCTCGTCGGCGGACACACGCTCTTTTGTCTCTGCTACCGGACGAGACTTCTTCGGTTGGGCGACTTCTGAGTTCGCGCCCTGAGAGTTCCCTGAGCTTTACCCATGTAATGCGGTGTACATAGTGGTTATTGGGGCTCTTTTGGGGGTGACAATTGATGACGTTTGGCCGTCCGATGTTCCTTGACAGCGGTAGTGGGCGGCGTGATGTTTTACCAGGCTTTTTACTTTCACGAGGTGCCTCAAATGTCTGCCGACCAAAGTTTTAATCCCTTCGAGATGGCTCGCTCTCAATTCGACAAGATCGCCGATTTGCTCGATCTTGAAGAAGGTGCCAGGCAGTTTCTGCGTACGCCGCGCCGGGAGTACCACTTCACTATTCCAGTGAAGATGGACGATGGTGGTGTGCGTGTCTTCCAGGGATACCGTGTGCAGCACAACGACGCCCGCGGCCCAGGAAAGGGGGGCATTCGTTTTCACCCCCAAGAGACCATTGACACCGTGCGGGCGCTGTCGATGTGGATGACGTGGAAGACAGCCGTGGTGAACATCCCCCTCGGCGGCAGTAAGGGCGGCGTCATCTGCGACCCCCACGATTTGAGTCCGCGGGAGCAAGAGGCGATCTGTCGCGGCTTTGTTCGACAGCTCGCACGCGACATTGGCCCGCTGATCGATGTGCCAGCCCCCGACGTGATGACCAACTCACAACATATGCTGTGGATGCTCGATGAGTTCGAGGCGTTGCATGGGGGGCGCTATCCTGGGCTGATCACTGGCAAACCAGTGGGGTTGGGCGGGTCTCTGGGGCGCACCGAGGCCACAGGCTACGGCGTGGTCTACACGATCCGGGAGGCGCTGAAAGTGCTTGGCCTGGACCCCAAAAAGACGAGCGCCAGCGTGCAGGGTTTTGGCAACGTGGCTCAATTCGCTATCGACCTCTACCAACAGCTTGGTGGTCGGGTCGTCTGTGTATCTTCATGGGACCAAAGCGAGCAGACCTCGTATACCTTTCGGCGCGTTGATGGCGTCGACCTTGAGGCCTTGCGGGGCGTCACCGATCGTTTTGGTGGTATTGATAAGAAACGGGCTAAGGACCTCGGTTATGATGTGCTCCCCGGCGACGCGTGGATCGAGCAGGATGTTGACATCCTGCTGCCTGCGGCCCTGGAGAATCAGCTCAACAGCAAGACCGTGGGCAAAATAAGCAAGCAGGTCAAGATCGTCGCTGAGGGGGCCAATGGTCCCACCACCCCTGAAGCGGATGCGGTGCTGCATGAGCGAGGCGTTTTCAATATTCCCGATTTCCTCGCCAACGCTGGAGGCGTCACCTGCAGCTACTTCGAGCAAGTGCAGAGCAATATGAATTATTTCTGGGAGATGGATGAGGTGCTCTCCAAACTCGACGTGAAGATGACAGGCGCCTTTCACGACGTCGCGACCCTCGCCCAGCGCAAGAAGCTCTACATGCGTGATGCTGCTTATGTGATCGCTATCGATCGTGTGGCCTCCGCATGCCACGACCGCGGCTGGGTCTAGTTTAGCCGGAAGTACCAACCACGAGGTGAGTCATGGCTGAGACACTGGTTCCTGCGTTTTCCCGCAGCAACGATGATCCTGCGGTGACGCGCATTGGTGGGGGCGTGGCGGGTGGCAAGGCGTTAGGGCTCGCGGCGCTGGAACAGAAGGTGTTGCCGGCTATCGATCATACGGGGCTAGAGGGCATCAGCTATGTCATTCCACGTGCGGCGGTCATCGCAACAGATGTCTTCGATGCCTTTATCAAGCATAACAACCTCGTGTCCCTTGCACAGGAGGTCGCGCGGGAAGAGCGCAGCGAGGTAGCGGACGAGCGTGTGCGGCAGGCGTTTGTTCGGGCCTCATTTCCTCCCCTCGCCGTGGGGGATTTGCGATCTTTGCTCGAGTTCTTCCGAGAGCCCTTGGCGATTCGCAGCTCCAGCTTGCTCGAGGATGCGCTGGAGCATCCCTTCGCCGGCGTATATGGCACGAAGATGGTGCCAAACAACCAAGGGGCGATGGATGCGCGCTTCCGTGAGTTGATTACAGCCCTGAAGTTCGTTTACGCCACGACCTACTTCGCGGAGGCGCGGGCCTATCGTCATGCCCTCGGCGGCCAGATGCCGGATGAGAAGATGGCCGTGGTGGTGCAACGCATCGCGGGTCGTCGCCATGGGGAGCGTTTTTATCCCTGCATCTCGGGGGTGGGGCGGTCTTTTAACTATTATGCGACGGGGCACGCTCAACCGGAGGATGGTGTTGTCAGTCTCGCGTTGGGCCTCGGTAAGACCATCGTCGACGGAGGGGCAAGCTGGACATACTGCCCTGCCTATCCCAAGGCGCCTCCTCCAGTTAACGATATTGGTACGTTGCTCAACGCCAGTCAGCGACACTTCTGGGCGGTGCATTTGGGAAAACCTCCGGTGGTTGATCCGATGCAGGAGACCGAATATATGCTCCAACACGAGGTCTCTGCTGCACAGCAGGACGGGGTGCTCGCGCCCTTGGTCTCGACCTTTGATGCCGCCAACGACCGCCTCGTGCCTGGGCTGCGGCCCCGTGGGGGGCGCGTGCTCGATTTCGCACCTCTCCTTCAGTTCGAGCTGGCCCCTTTCAACGAGGCCATCTCTCGCCTCTTGCGTGCAGCTGAGCGTTTGCTGGGCTGCGCGGTAGAGATTGAGTTCGCCTACAGCTACGAGCCTGGGTCTCCCGAAGAGGGTGAGCTTTCGATCTTGCAGGCGCGTCCCATGCGGGTTGAGGAGCAGGCTCTGACATTGGACGATGCGGCCCTCGAGGGCCCAGGGCTCTTGGTAGCGAGCCGCGCTGCCCTGGGCAATGGTGTTCGGGATGATATCCAGCATGTGCTCTACCTCAAGCCCGACGCCTTCGACCCAGCCCACTCACGTGCCATCGCTGCAGAGATCGCGACGCATAACCGGGCCTTGGTGGAGGGAGAACATCCTTATCTGCTGATCGGTTTTGGTCGCTGGGGTAGCAGCGACCCATGGCTTGGTGTACCCGTGCAGTGGAGCGATATCGGTGGGGCGCGCGCTATCGTCGAGACAACCTCTGGCGCGATGAACCCAGAACTCAGCCAGGGATCACATTTCTTTCACAATATGCTCAGCTTCGGTGTTTTGTATTTCTCTGTGCGGCACGATCTCGACGTTGGGGTCGACTGGTCGTGGCTTGATGCCCTCCCGGCGTTGGTTGAGAGCAAACACGTGCGGCTCGTGCGCTGTCCAAGACCGCTCTCTCTCCGGGTGGATGGACGCCACCGTTTGGGAGTGATCGACCATGGATAAGAAGGACGGCTTAAGTTCACCGCTGCGCCGAGGGAAGACGCCTCATGGTGAACATGCCCCAGGTATGCGGCTTCTCACCGCGCTGCAGGAGCGCGCCAAGGAACTAAACTGCCTCTATGTTATCGAGGATATCCTCAACCGTTCCTGGGACGTACCCTTGCCCGATGTGCTCCGTCGCGTCGCTGAGATCTTGCCTTCGGGGTGGCAGTATCCGGAGATCTGCACAGCCGCCATCCGTATTGACAAGCAGCGCTATGGCTCCGTCGGCTATCGCCGCGGCGAGTGGCAACTGGTGGCCAGCATTGAGAGTGAGGGTGAGGTTCTAGGGCAGGTGGAGGTGCATTATACCGAGGCCCGGCCGCAGTCGGACATCGGCCCCTTCCTACGCGAAGAAGAACGCTTGCTGAAGACCATTGGTGACCGTTTGGCGCATGTGCTGCTCTTTCGTCGAATGCGCGCCATCCGTGAGACCACGGAGCATCCCGCCATTGGCATGGCCGATTGGCGCGAGCCGCTCCGCTTGCTGCGCCGTTCCCATCGAGACCTCTATCGTCGCAGCGCACGCAAGATGCTGCACCACCTCTGCCGTATTGGCATCCCAGAGGCGCAACGACTGCTTAGCCAAACGGCTGAGCTCTCCGCTGATGAAACCGGAGAGGTGAACGAGCCCGGTGAGAAGCGCTGGATGGATCCCTCCTTGTTGCTGAGCGAGCGGCCCTTCGAGATCGCAGCGGAGCAGATGACCAGCAACGAGATTCTCGCCCGGGTTGAGCAGTGGATTCTGGAGGATCGCGTTGGGGATCTAATCAAGGTCATCGACAGTCGTCGTTCGTCAACTCAGGAGGTCGCAGACGCGATCCGCCGCTTTCGCCAGCAGGGGGTGGATGAAGAGCAGCTCCCCATCTCCGCGAAGAATGGGCTTCGGGCGTCATTGATCAGACGCCTGCTCAGTGACCACCCGCTCTATATGCGGAGCGCCAAGGAGGTGCTCTCCCTTGATGACTTTGAGTATCTTCTCGATCGCATGATTCTACCGCGGGAGAGCCGCGGGAAGCTTGGTGGAAAGGGTGCGGGCCTCTTCTTGGCCAATCGTATTCTCGCCACTAGAGACGATATGCGTGGTCGTTGGGGTGACCTGCGGATGCCCCGGACTTGGTACCTTGCCACGGACGGTCTGACCCGTTTCATCGAGCACAACGATCTGCAAGATGTCCTCGAACAGAAATATCGAGACATCGCCGAGGTGCGACACCAATACCGCAACGTCGTGCAGATGTTCAAGCATTCCAAGCTCTCCTCCGAGGTAATTCACGGCCTATCGTCTGCCCTTGACGATCTGGGTGAAGTCCCGTTGGTGGTGCGCAGCTCGAGCCTGCTCGAGGACAGTTACGGCACGTCGTTTTCAGGGAAGTACAAGAGCCTCTTTCTTGCGAACCAAGGCACCAAGCGTGAGCGGCTCGCAGCGCTGGCTGACGCCATCGCCGAAATCTACGCGTCCACATTTAGCCCTGACGCCATCGCATATCGTGCCGAGCGTGACCTTACAGACTACCATGAGGAGATGGGTGTTCTGATTCAGGAGGTCGTGGGTAAGCGTGTGGGCGAGTTCTTCTTCCCGTCTTTCGCTGGTGTCGCGTTCAGCCATAATGAGTTTCGTTGGTCTCCTCGCATCAGCCGCAAGGATGGACTGATCAGGCTCGTACCGGGCCTGGGCACACGCGCCGTGGACCGCCTTGGTGATGATTACCCAGTCCTTCTCGTGCCCGCAAAACCGAAGCTGCGGGCCAACGCCAGCGTTGATGAGGTTGTGCGCTATGCCCCTCGAAAGCTTGACGCCATAAACCTCGACGCGCGCCACTTTGAGACCGTAGACATCGACGAGTTCCTGCGGAAGTATGGGGATGAATTCGAGGCTTTGGACCGGGTGTTTTCGATCTACGAGGCTCCCGATACGCTGCGACAACCTTCGCGCATGCTCTGCGATCCGCGCAAAGATAGGCTGGTAGTGACTTTTGAAGGTCTCGTGTCCAAAACTCCTTTCGTTGAGCGCATCCATGGCATCATGCAAGCGCTTCAGGATGCGCTGCAAACCCCCGTGGACATCGAGTTTGCGTCCGACGGTGACAAGCTCTATCTCTTGCAGTGCCGACCACAGAGCAACGTTGAGGAGTGTGCTCCAGCCCCCATCCCGAGTGATGTCGATGAGAGCCGCATCATCTTCTCGGCCAACCGGCACGTGTCCAATGGGAACCTGCCGAATATTACCCATATCGTCTATGTAGACCCTGAGCGCTATGGTGCACTCGCGACTCGAGAGCAAATGCTCAGGGTGGGCCAGGCCGTGGGCGCGCTCAATAAGATGCTTCCCAAGCGGCAGTTCGTGTTGATGGGGCCTGGGCGGTGGGGTAGCCGGGGCGACGTGAAACTGGGCGTTTCGGTGACCTATGCCGATATTTCCAACACCGCGATGCTGGTGGAGATCGCACGAAAGAAGGGCAACTATGTACCAGACCTCTCCTTCGGTACGCATTTCTTTCAGGACCTCGTCGAATCTCGCATTCGCTACCTTCCGCTCTACCCCGATGAAGAGGGCGTAGATTTTAATGAACGATTCTTGCGGTCAGCAACTAACCTGCTCCCAGAGTTGAGCGCTGAATTCGCAGACGTCTCAGAGGTCTTGCGAGTGATTGATGTACCGGCTGCGGCTAATGGGCGCATCTTGCGCGTGCTCCTCAACGCAGATCTCGACAAGGCGCTGGCCCTCTTGACCAACCCAGAAGAGGAGAGCCTCGAACGGACAGATCAGTCGATCACGCCTGCGCTTCAGCCGGTGGACGATCGACATTGGCGCTGGAGGTTGCGCTATGCCGAGAGCGTGTCGCGACATATCAGTCGAGAGGATTTCGGCGTCAAAGGGGTCTTCGTCTTTGGCAGCACGAAGAACGCGACATCGCAGGCTGGGAGTGATATTGACCTATTGATTCACCTCAACAGCACAGAAACGCAACAGAAGGCGCTGGAGCAGTGGCTCCAAGGCTTCAGCCATTGCCTCTCAGATGTAAACTACATGCGCACAGGTTACCGCGTCGACCAGATGCTCGATGTGCACTATGTGACCGATGAGGATATCGCTCAGCGCACCAGCTTCGCCGTGAAGATTGGCGCTGTCACCGACGCCGCGCGGAAGCTCCCGTCGAGGCCCGTTAAGTAGGGCTCCGCTCAGCGGGGGCCGAGAAAGAGTTCGCAAGCGGGGTTGTGGGTCTGCTCTTGGTGAGCGTACCCAACCTCTGCCAAGAAACGCTCAAGGTCCTCGTGGTCGTGCGCAGGGACCTGTAGGCCCACGAGCACCCGGCCAAAATCGGCACCATGGTTACGATAGTGAAAAAGGCTGATGTTCCAGGGCTTGGTCATTTTGCCGAGAAAATCGCGCAGGGCCCCGGGACGCTCGGGAAAACTAAAACTGAAGATGCGCTCATTGACCACGGTGGGGGCGAGCCCTCCGAGCAGGTGACGCACATGGACCTTGGCCATCTCGTTGTCCGTGAGGTCTATGGTCGCGTAGCCCTCTGCCGCTAGGAGGGCGAGCAACTCCGGCACTTCATGGGGGTGGTGGATCTGGAAGCCCACATAGATGTGCGCCTCGTCGGGAGATGCGTAGCGGTAATTGAACTCCGTGATGCCGCGTGTACCAATGACAGCGCAGAACTGGCGAAAGCTGCCAGGCTTCTCCGGAATCGTTACCGCGATGATGGCTTCGCGTCGCTCGCCGATCTCGGCGCGTTCGGACACATAGCGCAAGCGATCGAAGTTCATATTCGCGCCTGAGAGCACCGCTACCAGCTCTTGTTGTTGCAATGCCTGGCGTTGAACGTACGCCTTGAGCCCTGCGACGGAGAGCGCGCCTGCGGGCTCCATGATGGAGCGTGTCTCCTCGAAGACATCCTTGATCGCCGCACAGATCTGGTCAGTGCTTACGGTGACGATCTCGTCCACATGGGCTTGGGCGAGCCTGAAGGTTTCTTTGCCCACCTGCTTGACGGCTACGCCATCGGCAAAGAGGCCAACCTTGGAGAGCTCGACGCGGCGTCCTTGGCTCAATGATTGCTTCATGGCGTCGGCGTCGTCAGGCTCCACACCGATGACCAGCACGCTGGGACAGACTGTCTTGATATACGTCGCCATACCGGCGATGAGTCCACCTCCACCCACGGGAACGAACACCGCATGCGGCACAGACCGATGTTGTCTCAGCACCTCCACGGCTACTGTTGCTTGGCCGGCGATGACATCCAAATCGTCGTAGGGGTGGATGAAGACGCCACCCACTGTGTCAGAGTGTGCACGCGCCGCCGCATAGGCGTCGTCGTAGCTGTCGCCGATGAGCACCACCTCTGCGCCATGGCTGCGCACGGCGTCGACCTTGATTTTGGGTGTGGTTAGGGGCATGAAAATGGTAGCCGGAGCGCTCAGATGACGGGCGGCGAGGGCCACACCTTGGGCATGGTTCCCTGCTGAGGAGGCCACGACCCCTTTTTGCAGCAGTGCAGGGGGGAGGTTGACCATGCGGTTATAGGCCCCACGCAGCTTGAAGGAAAAAACGGGCTGCAGGTCTTCCCGTTTGAGCCAGATGTTGTTTTGGAGCTTCGTGCTGAGGGTGGGCGCAGAGGAGAGGGGGGTCTCCTTCGCCACGTCATAGACTTGTGCTGCCAAAATGCGGCGGAGAAAACTGTGTTCCGTCGCCTTGGTGGCGCTTTCGTTCGCGGTTTCGTTCGCCATGTCTCGATTCCTGCGCATTGTCTCAAGAGGGTGCACGATAGCACCCCTGTGATGATAGTCGATCTCCCCGGTGGCACTGACCGAAAGCAGAATGTTCATCCCAGAGGTGCATTTGGGAAGAATGCGGTTAGACTGCACGGCACCCATGCCTCTGGTAGAACATTCAAAGCTTCCCACGTTTGCGCGTCTGCGCGAGCAAGGCCACCTCGTTCTTTCTCTCGAGCAGGCGCTGCGTCAAGACATCCGCGAGCTGCATATCGGTTTTTTGAACATGATGCCTGACGGCGCGCTCGAGGCGACCGAACGGCAGTTCATTCGGCTGGTGGGGGGCTGCAACCGTATCGCGCAGGTCTTCGTCTATCCCTTTTCACTTCCTGGTCTGCCGCGGGAACAGAGAGCGCTAGACTACATCCACAGGTACTACAGCAGGTTTGACGAGCTGAAGGCGCAAGGGCTAGACGCGCTGATCATCACGGGCGCCAACGTCGAAAACCCGGTACTCGAAGAGGAGCCGTTCTGGACGCCTTTGATCGATGTGATCAGCTGGGCCCAGGGTAACGTCGCCTCCGTGCTGTGCTCCTGTTTGGCGACACACGCCGTGCTCAAACACTTCCACGGCATCAAACGGAAGCCATTGCCAGACAAGCGGTGGGGGGTCTACAGCCATCGAATTTCACAGCCAAACCACCCTTTGTTGCGGGAGATTAATACTCGTTTTGACGCACCGCACTCGCGGCACAACGACATCTCACGAGCCGATCTCGAAGAGGCAGGCGTCATTGTTTTGGCTGAAGGGCCCGATGGCGGCGTGCACATCGCTGTTAGCCCAGACCAGGCCTGTGTGGTCTATCTTCAGGGACACCCAGAATACGACGTGAACAGTCTGTTGAAGGAGTACAAGCGCGAGGTGTCGCGCTTCGCGGCGGGCGAGCGAGATGTGCCGCCATCCTTCCCAGAACACTATTTTTCTCCCGAGGCCTCGCGTCTCGCTGAGGATTTTGTCGAAGGGGTGGTGTTGGCCCGTTCCGCGGGCAGGCCGACAAATGTCTTTCCAGAGGAGTTGATCGAGCCAGAGCTGGACAACACCTGGGGCGACACAGCCAAAGCCATCGTCAATAACTGGCTAGGAATGGTTTACCAGCTCACGAACCTCGACCGGAAGATGCAGTTCAAGCCGAATGTGGACGCAAGAGATCCTCTGGGCCTCGTGAGGAGGACACCCCGGATGGTGACGTCCACGAAAGAGGACATGTTATGAAAGATGAAACGCTAGCCATTCATGCTGGCTTCAAATCCGACAGCGCCACCAAGGCTGTCGCGGTGCCGATCTATCAGACCGTTGCGTATGAGTTTGAGGACGCCCAACATGCGGCAGACCTCTTCAATCTAGCGGTCCCAGGGAATATCTACACGCGAATCATGAACCCTACGACGGACGTGCTAGAGAAGCGCTGCGCGGAGCTGGAAGGTGGCGTTGGGGCCTTGGCCCTGAGCGCTGGGAGCGCGGCCATTCACTACGCAGTGCTCAATATCGCCGAGCAGGGTAATAACGTGGTTTCGGTGCCGCTGCTCTATGGCGGCACCTATACGCTCTTCAAGCATATGTTGCCAAAGATGGGCATCGATGTGCGTTTTTCCGTGGACGATAGCGTCACCGCGATGCAGGGCCTGATCGACGAGAAGACCACAGCGATCTATTGTGAGTCTATCAGCAATCCCGCGGGTAGTATTGTTGACATTGAAGCCTTGGCGGAGATGGCGCACGCCCATGGAGTGCCGTTGATTGTGGACAATACGGTGGCGACGCCCGCGTTGATCAAACCCATTCAGTGGGGCGCGGACATCGTCGTGAATTCCCTCACGAAGTATATGGGGGGCCATGGTAACTCGCTGGGTGGCGTGATCGTGGATAGCGGGAAGTTTCCTTGGGCCGACTATCCAGAAAAGTTCCCTATGCTGACAACGCCCGAGAAGGCGTACCATGGGGTGGTTTATACAGAGGCTTTGGGTGAAGCGGCCTACATTGGGCGCGCTCGTACCGTGCCCTTGCGCAACACTGGCGCTGCTATCAGCCCGATGAACGCGTTCTTGATTTTGCAGGGCATGCAGACCCTTTCGCTGCGCATGGAGCGGCATTGTGACAACGCGCTCGCGGTGGCGAAGTACCTGAAGGGGCATCCGAGAGTGAATTGGGTCGGTTTTGCTGGCCTGTCCGACTCCCCGTATTACGAGTTGGCGAAGAAATATGCAGGAGGCAGGCCCTCTGCGCTCTTGAGCTTTGGTATCAAGGGCGGCCATGAGGCCGGGGTGAAGTTCTACGACACCCTGAAGTTGTTCTTGCGGCTGGTGAATATTGGCGACGTGAAGTCCCTCGCGGCACACCCCGCGTCTACAACGCATCGACAGTTGTCAGCCGAGGAGCTGGCATCGGCTGGGGTCAGCCCAGATATGATCCGCCTGTGTGTGGGTATCGAGCACATCGATGACATTATCGCGGACCTGGACCAAGCGTTGGCCGCGGCGGGCTGAGCAGACTCTTCATGACGAAGACGTCCCCCATCTATTCCGCGTTTCTTGGGACCTGGGTCCTTGACCCAAAGAGCTGTAACTATCAGCAAGGCGAAGCGCCACAGGCGGGTACCTATGAGATTGGTGACAACGCTGGGCGCCTCGAGTTCGTGATTCGCTGGAGTGATGCTGAAGGGAGCGATCAGGAGGTAGCGTTTGGTGGCGCGCCTGATGGTGTGCGCGTGCCCTTCGCCGGAGGCGATCTGGCGGATGCCTTGGCGGTGGAAGCGACCTCTCCTCGTGAGTTGACCTCGTCAGCGTATTGGCGAGGCAAGGAGAGGATGGTCGCTCAAAGACAGCTCGACGCCACAGGCATGGCCATGCGCGTCACACAGGTGGTCTTCCTACCCGACGGATCGCACCTCGCGAACGTGAGTGTTTACCGCAGAGTCGTCAGGAACTAGACGTCGAGATTCAAAGGGCTCTCCGATGGCTGGTGACTACAACACGAGCCACACACGCCACTGAACACTCTAAGCTGCTGTAACCGCAAGGCTAACAGTCTCCGCGAGTTGGTGTGTTCCCTGCAGTTGCACGCAAGAATGCAGTTCAAGCTCCTGTGCTTTGCGATCCTGTTGTTATGGCCCATGGCGGCGCAGGCGGGCTCACCCTTTGGGGCAGTC
>JAFCZD010000038.1 GCA_019314525.1 Deltaproteobacteria bacterium | reverse complement strand
TGCTGCTCCGGCACCTGCTGCTCCGGCACCTGCTGCTCCGGCACCTGCTGCTCCGGCACCTGCTGCTCCGGCACCTGCTGCTCCGGCACCTGCTGCTCCGGCACCTGCTGCTCCCGAGCCTGCGAAGCCTGAGCCTGCGAAGCCTGAGCCTGCTGCTCCCGAGCCTGCTGCACCCGAGCCTGCGAAGCCTGAGCCTGCTGCACCCGAGCCTGCGAAGCCCGCGGTGGAGCCTGCATCCATGAAGCCCATGCCATCGGAGCCTGATAAGGCTTGACGAAGCTTGCGGCCCTTTCTGATCTGTGAAAAATGTCAGCATGACGTCATGTCGCAGAAGGTGAAAATTCCGCCCCTTGCATCATGTCTTGAGGCCGAAGACGTAGCAGCCTTGCTTGAAGGCACCCTTGAGGACAAAGAGCGCCAACACGTCGAAGCGCATATGGGAGACTGTGGGAGCTGCCGCAGGCTGGTCGCCGAAGCTGCCCGTTCTCTGCGCGCCCCAAAGGAAGAGGATGAGGGCCAGAAGGTGGCCATCGGGGACCGTATCGATCACTACCAGATCCTGAAACTTCTTGGGCGAGGTGGTATGGGTGAGGTCTATCTAGCACAGGATCATGATCTCGGTCGTCAGGTCGCGCTCAAGATGCTGACGACCCACGCGGTGGCCGACGACAACGTCCTGGCGCGCTTTTTCTTCGAGGCGCGGACCCTGGCGCGTCTTACACACCCCAATATTGTGACGATCTATGCTGTGGGTGAACATCAGGGGCGGGCTTTTCTCGTGCTGCAATACGTGGCGGGTCAGTCTTTGCGACGCTATCTTTCCGGCGGCCCACGCTCACAACAGGAAGTCTTGAAGATCGCCACGGGCGTGGCACGTGCCCTTTGCGCTGCGCATGACGCCCAAATTTTGCATCGCGACTTGAAGCCTGAAAACGTGATGGTAGGTAACGATGGTGAGGTGCGAGTGCTTGACTTTGGGCTAGCTCGCAGCACTGCGAGCCATGGGGCTGAGGCTGACCCCTTCCTCAGCGTGGACGGTGTGCGGGGTACGCCCATGTACATGGCCCCCGAGCAATGGCGTGGCGTGGCCGAGGCTTCGGCCGACATCTGGGCTTTTGGCCTGATGCTGCGCGAGCTGATCACCGGCCGTGTGCCTGACGCCGAGCACCTATCGAGAAAGATGCTCGCGGGCCCCCCGGAGCTACGCGAGCTGACCCAACGCTGCACCGAAACCGATCCTGCTCGTCGTCCCACAGCCAGAGAGCTGCTCCTGGCGCTGGAGCTGATGCAGGCGCCTTCTGCGGGAGCCCAACGCTCCTCGCGTGCTCCGCTGGCACTGATGCTGATCTTGCTCGGCGTCGTGGTAGCGATAGCGAGCTGGTTTGTGCTGCGAGAGGGTGAGCCGGCGAGACTAGGAGCCACAGGACCTGCACAAAGAGACAGCGCTCGCGCAGCGAGCCCAGAAGCTGGCACCACAAGCAGGCAGAAGACCTCGGCGCTTGACGCTCCCTCCACCGCCAAGGCGCCACCCGCCAAGGCGCCACCCGCCAAGGCGCCACCCGCCAGGGCCACACCCAAGAGAGCTGCCAAGGTGAAGGGGCGCAAGGGGGCGAGCAAACACAACAGACGCTACGTTGGAGAAGGGTTGATGGACTTCTAGCCGATGGGAAAGCCAGGACAGACCGCTTCAGTGGTGTTGGTGGTGGCGCTATGGACCATGGGCGCCGCCGCTCCGGCGCAGGCAACAAAGACGCAACAAGCGAAGGCGCAGGCTCACGCGCTTTTTCAGCGTGGATCTGTCGCGTATAAGCTTGGTCGATTCAACGAGGCTCTAGAACACTTTCGGGGTGTTGCCGGCCTCGTCAACCGCCCGAGTGTTCTCTTCAACATCGCTCAATGCCACCGGCAGATGAGCCAAGACAAGAAGGCGCATTTCAGCTACCAGCTCTATCTGTCGGAGTGGGAGCGCCTGCATCCAGGGCAGCCCGCTCCCTTTCAGCAGGAGGTGATGTCCCATATCACCAAGCTGGCGGAGAGGCTGCCATACGCTGCTGCGAGCACTCAACCTGGTTTGATTCGGCCTACAACCACTCGACCCGCAACCGCAGCTCCGAAAACTCTTGCCACCCGACCCATGGCGCCCGAAGCCCCCCACCCTGCCTTTCGTCGGCTCCCTAGGCCGCCCAAAGCAAGCCCCTGGTATCGAAAGTGGTGGGTCTGGACGCTGGTGGCGGTAACAGTGAGCACCGCCGCCGTCACTTCCGTCATCGCGACGTCAAGCTCTGAGACGGCCCCTATGGGCACCCTGCCGCCCGGAAAGGTGGTGTTGCGATGACCCATACGGCTCATGCACGCCTTGGTGCCGCCCTGCTCTGTGGTGCTGTGCTCTGTGGCTGCGACAGGGACCCAACCGCGTTGGTGGTGGTCTTCGAGACCGACCTGCATCAACCCATGGAGCTGGACGCGTTACACGTGCAGGTCGAGCGCGGCTCGAAGGTGCAATGGGAACAACGTTATGTGCTTGGAAAGGACGTGAGACTGCCTGCAAGCTTGACCCTCTTGCCAGGTGATGACTTTTCGCCCGTGAGCATCACCGCCACGGGCACACGAGAGGACGATCCCGTCGTTATTCGTCAGGCACGGGTGGGCTTCCTCGAGGGGCGAGTGTTGATGTTGCCCATAGGACTCCACCGAGCCTGCTACGAAGCCCTGCCCTGCCCTTCGGGTGAAACTTGCATCGATGGCCACTGCCGCAACGCAGACGTCGAGGCTGCCACGTTGCCGGACTATGACGCCAACGATCCCCTGCCCTCGAGCGATCTGGCTCTCCATGATGGCCCACAGGACGCTGGGATCGATGGCAGCGCATCACCCCACGATTCCACAACCGAGCAACGCAGCGACCTGGAGCAGGACGTCTCCCAAGGCTGCACCATGCCTTCCTGGCAGAAGAGCTGTCCCAATGGCTATTGCGAGGTACCTGCAGGCTGCTTTTTGATGGGCTCTCCCAAGAGTGACCCTTGTTTTGCTTACGATGAGGTTCAGCGCGAGGTTCGCCTGACCCGTGGGTTTTCCATCAGTGAGAGCGAGGTAACTCGCGCTCAATTCGCTCAGCGCATGGACTACTCCCCTTCAAGCCAAACGAAGAGCTGCACGGCACAGAGCTGCCCAGTGGAGACGGTGAACTGGCACGAAGCGGCCGCCTATTGCAACGCGCTTTCATCCAACGAGAACCTCGAACCTTGCTATGTCTGTCAGGGAGCGCAGGAGCTCACGCGATGCGCCATCGCGAGCGCCTTCACGGGCACGGGCAAGGTGTTCTTCGACTGCAAAGGGTATCGACTCCCCAGTGAAGCTGAGTGGGAGTACGCCTACCGCGCCGGAACTCAATCTGCGCTCTATAACGGCGAAATGGATGGCAACTGCAATACCAGCCCCTTGGCCACGCTCATCGCATGGTACGACGGGTCTCCCAAACCTGTGATGCAGAAGATGCCCAACGATTTGGGGCTCCATGATATGGCGGGCAACGTGGCCGAGTGGGTGCAGGATTACGCCAGCACCCCCGCGGCAACGCCCGAGGTCGACCCCTTGGTGCTGACCACCGCGCTCCAACGCATTCTTCGCGGGGGGTGGTATGCCGGCTATGCCAACACCCTGCGGGCGGCAGCGCGAGACCGACGCAGCGAGACCGACCGCCTGGCAAGCGCAGGGTTTCGCTGCGCGCGAACCCGCTGATCCCCTTCCACAAAACAAAAGTCAGCGACCAAGCATCTTTTTTTGCGACTGGGGGAGAAGCCTTGGGTCCTTGGGATAGAGGCGGAGTTGAAGAGTGATCCACCCCGCAATTTCCACAGACCAGAGAAGGAGATCTTCGATGTTTGGCCATGTGATTAAAGCTTCAGTATTATTGATTTGTTTTGGCGGATGCGGCGCGATAAAGAGCTTCACGGGCAAGGGCACGTCACCTTTGAAGTCGGCTATGACGAGCACACCCCGCCAGACGGAGGCCAATCACGCCACCCAAAAAGGACGCGACGATGGAGCCTCAGGGTCTGCGACACGAAAAACTCCGCGGCGAACGTCGCGCGCCTCGGCCGCAGAGGACACACCCAAAAAACCACGACGGAAGCGATCGTCCGTGAAAGATCCCCACCGCAGGGGAGATTATGAGCAAGCTCTTCTCGGCATCCCGGCTTATGTCAAGACAGCACGCCCGGCCAAGCGACCAACACGCCAGGTCTGCGGCTACTATCTCTATGATCTGAAACAAGACCGTCGCGGCTCTGGCTGGAGCAACACCCGGCTGAGCTTCAACTTGAACCGCTCGATACACCAAGTCGACGGCTGCAAGTTCCCCAAGGGAGCCTCTCGCTCCAAGCGCGCCGCCTCCATGGCGGAGAAGCTGCTGCGCAAGCGACGTGCTCAGCGCTTCGCCAAGGGCGACAAGGTCGTGGTCAACGGAAACTGGCGTGTAACCCGCCACAGCATCACGAATCAGCTCCTGCGCAGGCGCGTCGGCTTCATGCACTACAGCAAGAACCATCAGGTTCCCCTGTCCAACTGCCTCTCCGCCGATCCTAAGCTGGTTTGTGAGCTGAGCCCCGGTTCTACTGGGCTGCCTGCGGAGCGCGCGAACATCGTGCACTTCCGAATGGAGCAAGCGCGGAGTTTTCAGCAGCGCAGTCAGGTCACCCAATGCAGGACGGCGGCCTGGGACGCTCTGCGCAACCTGAAATGGGCTGAGAGATCGAGCGTTCGTTCGGGTTTCACCTTCAAGACACGTTGGAATGGTGAGCAGGACGCCAAGAAGCTCAAGGCGCTCTTCGGCCAGCAGAAACAAGAAGCGTTGCGCCTGTTCAAGGGCTGCGAGGGCGCTCGTTTGAGCTATCTGCTCTAGATTCGAACGCGCTGGCTCGAGGCACCTCGTGATTCGCGTCGGAACCTCACAGCACATGGGATATAATCACCCCCATGTGCTCTCTGGCTCGACGCTTCCTCGAAACACTCGACGATCTCGCGGAGCCACCAGCCATGTCGCTCCTCACGAGCCTCGAAGAGCATTTGAAGGCGGCGCTGGCCAAGGCCGAGGCGGCGTGGAAGGGCGTGGAGTTGGCGCCCGAGGCTTTCGTAGTGCACCTGGCCACGCATCTGTGTAGGTCATCCCCCACAGAAGAAAGTCTGGAGCAACGCGTGAGCCGCTTGGCCCGTCTTCACAGCGATGATCTCTACCTCGCCTGTGCCTGCGGCCAAGGAGACAAGGCAGCCCTCGCTGTCTTCCAAGAGCGCTTCCAACCTGAAATAGAGCAAGCCCTCCACCAGCTGCGTCTTGATGACGACACGCGGCAAGAGGCTGTGCAGCAAGCCCTCGAGCGCGTGCTCGTCGCCAATGAGAGCCGGCCGGCTCGCATCGCCAGCTACTCAGGGCGTGGCTCGTTGGCTGGCTGGCTGCGGGTCACTGCCGTGCACCTTGCCCTCAACGGGATGCGCGCCAACAAAAGGGCTCCAGAGTCCCTCGATGAGAGCGTGAGCGAGCTACCCGATGGCAGCCACGATCCCGAACTGGCTCTGCTCAAAGAGCTCTACAGTGGTGAGTTTCGCTTTGCCTTCAAGGGCGCCTGGGCCGAACTGGATGCGCGTGAGCGTGCCTTGTTGTCCTTTTCTTACCTTGACCAACTCACCATCGACGAGATCGCACCCATCTATCAAGTGCACCGCGCCACCGTGGCTCGTTGGCTCGTCAGGGCGCGAGCCGCCCTCCTGGAGAGCACGCGAGCGCAGCTCGTGGACAGACTCGGTTTGAGTCAAAGCGACTTCGACAGCATCATGGGGCTCATCGACAGTCGTCTCGATTTCACGGTGCGATCTATGAGTGTGGAGCGGCCTGAGGAACTCTAGCCTTTCGTAGAACGCCTTCAGCGAATGTCGACATCCCCACCAATATCAGCCAACAAGGCCACCAGCGAGATGAGCTGCTCGGTGGACGCGTGCTCGGGATCGTCCACCAACTCACTGAGAGGTAAGGGCCAGCCTGTAACGCCAGGTCGCATCACATATTGCAACCCCTCCACCGGCCAGATGCCAAGCCAACCATGCATCGAGACCTCGAGGCGCTCCAGGTGGGGCGTGAGCACATCGCTCAGCTCTCCTGTGGCATCGCGCAGAACAAAGCGGCTGTCAAAACCTCGCACGCGAGAACCGCGACCATCAGCGACACGATCGCCGCGCCGGCCTTCACGTCGCAGGAGGGTCACCGCGGGCTCCTCCTTAGGCGGTTGACCGAGGTCTACCTCTAGCTGGCGTACACACCCTCGCTGCAGCTGAACGCGAATGCCCAAGGCCATGCCCGAAAGACGCCCCCGAAGACGCAACACCTGGTGTTCACCGCGTAGTAGGTTGACAGCCTCCGCCTCCTCCACGCCGCAGCCCTCGGCGACACGCTCCATGAAACGCTGCCACACCTCGGCCTTTGGCAACGTGGTGGGCTCATGGGTTCCCCCGTCAGCGGCTCCACGGGGCTCAGCCTCGGCCTGCTGCGCGAGCATCACCCCCCGCATCAGCTGCATCATGCCCGCGAGGGTCAAGAGCAGCTGGTAGGGCAGCTCGAGGTGGAAACCAGAGACGGCCACCATCAGCAACCCGAAGCCCATCGCCCGCTCAGCCCGCCCCCGAATAAGCAGGGATGTCACCGTGAGGCTCAAAAAGAAGAGCGCGGCCAGATGCAAAGCCAAGCTGAAGAACCCCTCAGCTGTGGGCTGGGGCAGCGTAATGCTCAGCCCCACGAAGCTGGCCCGAGCGGCGATGGAGTGGTGGAAAGCGACGAGGAAGCCCATGGCGCCGGTGAGCAGCGAAGCGATGGCCAGGGGAATGGGCTCCAAGAGGGCCGAGAGACGCGGAAAGGGGATGAAGAAGAGAAAGGACGCAAACGCCCCCACCACCACGAGATGCTGTCCGACTTCAAGCAATCGGCTGGGAAGATCCGCGTTGAGACCCTCAGGAGCGATCCCAGAGAGCTGACGTGCCACAAGCCAATAACAATGCAGGAGCAGAGGCGCAGCGAGATAGAAGACGCCTAACTTGTGTCGCAACGCCGCCGGGCGTGTGCCGAAGGTGACCACCAACACCAACACCATCAGCCCAAAGCTGACGTTGAGCCAGGGCGCGAGGGAGGGTGGCAAGCGAAAAACCAGCCCTGTGGCCGCCAGCGGCAAGAAGGCCGCCCCCGCGAGCATCGCCGCCAATCGACCCGCCAAAGGGAGGATTTTTCCATCGGAGATGAGGACGACCAGCCCCCAAGCGAAGACGATGAAGGCTAACAAGCCTGTGAAATAAAAGAAAAACAAGCCCGCACGATCCACCGCGAGGTAGAGCGCGGTGGTGCGACTCGATGCGCTGGCGACGTGCACCCCAACGCGGTTGAGCAGCAGCTCGAAAGAAGCTGCGACGCAAAGGGTGAGCACGAGTGAAATACGGCTGGCCACGAGGTTCATCGGCGCTGATTGTACTCGCTGTGCCCATGCATGCGTCGACTTTTTTGCATCGCATGGTGAGAGGTTGCTAGCTTTGGCTCATGCGACCCTTGCTCACTCTTGCTCTTCTGTGTGCGCTACCCAGCTCGAGCGCCGCCAAGTCCCCTCTCATCGTGCTCGATCCTGGCCACGGGGGCACCAATCGTGGCGCCTATGGCGCAACCATCGGGCAGCACGAAAAAGCGCTGACGCTGAAGCTGGCGCGACGAATCGCGTTCTTCCTGCGAGAGCTCAAGGCCCCCGCCCGCGTGCGCCTGACAAGAAACCGTGATCGCTACCTGACCCTCGCTCGACGGGCCACCCTCGCCAACAGCTGGAGCGGCACGCTCTTCGTCAGCTTGCACTTCAACGCGAGCCAATCGCGCACCCAGAGTGGCTTCGAAACCTACGTGCTGAACGCGAAGGCCTCGGACCGCGAAGCCTCACGCCTGGCGCAGCTCGAAAATGGCACCCGCGAGCAGCAGCCTCGAGGACGTGATGCCGTGGGGGCGATCCTCGCCGACCTCGAGCAACGAGCGATGTATGCGCGCTCTCGACGCCTCGCCAAACAGGTGCAGGGTGCCCTGCGCCAAGCCCGGCCCAAGGCGGCGGACCGCGGGGTGCGAGAGGCGCCCTTTGACGTGCTCATGGGCCTGAAGATGCCTGGCGTATTGGTAGAGGCGGGCTTCATCGACCACCCCGACGAGAGCCGCGAGCTGAACCAAGCGACCACCTTTGACGCTATCGCGCAGGCTATCGCCAAGGGCATCACCAGCTATTTGCGCCGGCCGAAGAAGGTCGCTCGGCGTTAGCGACCACCACAACATGGCTTTGTTTGACAGCCGTTCCCCGCCGCGGTAGCACCGCGAACCATGCGATCTGATCAAAGAGAAAACAATCAACTTCGTGCCATCTCTATCAGCACCGGCTATCAAAAATTCGCCGATGGTTCGGCGCTGATTCGCTGGGGCGAGACCTGGGTGCTCTGTGCAGCGAGCATCGACAAGAGCGTGCCTCGCTTCCGCGCCGACTCTGGCGGCGGATGGGTGACCGCGGAGTACAACATGCTCCCAGGCTCCACGAGCCCACGCAAAGGGCGGCGTACAGGGGGGCGCGAAAAGGAAATCCAGCGGCTCATCGGCCGCTCCCTACGCGCCTCCATCGACCTGCAAACCTTGGGCGAGCACACCATCACCATCGACTGTGACGTGCTGCAGGCCGACGGCGGCACCCGCGTGGCCTCCATCACCGGCGGCTACGTGGCCCTAGTGCTCGCGGCCCGCAAGCTCTTGCGAGAGGGCGCCCTGGAAGCGATGCCAGCCCTCAACCCCGTGGCAGCGGTGAGCGTGGGCATCGTCGACGACGAGCCGCGCCTCGACCTGCCCTACGTGGAGGACAGCGCAGCCCAGGTGGACATGAACGTGGTGATGACCACCAACGGAAAGCTGATTGAGGTCCAAGGCACTGCTGAGCATGGCACCTTCGACCGCGCCGAGCTCGACGCGCTGCTCGACTTGGCTGGCGCTGGCGTTGAGCAGCTTGGGCAGCTGCAGCTGCGCACCTTGGCCGCCAGCGACGAAAGCCCCGAGGTGACCGTGACGCTGCCATGACGCACCCGCCTGCAGCAAAACGGCTGCTCTTCGCCACACAGAACGCCGGCAAGCTACGCGAGCTGCGCGAGCTGGTCGCAGCCCTTGACGTTGAGGTGCTGAGCCTGGCCGATATCACGGCGCCCGAAGTGGAAGAGACAGGCGAGACCTTCGCCGAGAACGCGATCCTCAAGGCACAGGGCGCCTGTGAAGCCACAGGGCTGCCCACGCTAGCGGATGACAGCGGCCTCGAGGTGGACGCCCTCGATGGACGCCCCGGCGTGCGCTCCGCGCGCTACGCCGGCCCAGACGCCAACGACCGTCAGCGCTACGAAAAGCTCCTGGGCGAACTCGAGCCGCTCCAAGGCCAAAACAAGCGCACGGCACGCTTCCGCTGTGCCATGGCCTTCTGCTTGCCAGGCGCCAAACCCGTGGTGCACCAAGGCGCCTGCGAGGGTGAGATCATGCACACCCCACGCGGGGAAGGCGGCTTCGGCTACGATCCAGTCTTCTTCTGCCATGCGCTTCAGAAGAGCTTCGCCGAGGCAGACGCCGCCGAGAAAAACCGCGTCAGCCACCGTGGCAAAGCCCTGGAGCTGATGGCCGACGTGCTACGCGACTACTTTCGCCAGGCCTAAACAACGTGATGCAACGCTGCTGCCACTGGACGTTTTTTCTACTCTGGGCGCTGATGACGCTGCCAAGCAGCCCTGCTCGTGCACAACCGCTGCAAGATGACAACTACAGCATCGATCTTCACCGCGGTCCGGTGATGGGAAGCACGCGCATCATCGGCCTCGGTGGCGCCTACTCCGCCGTCGCCGAGGGCACCGAGGGCATCCCCTTCAACCCCGCCAGCGTGGTCAACCGCGCCTACTTCAGCCGTGACAAGCTCGACTGGAGCTACGTCTTCGACTTCCTGCTGCCCAACGGCTCCGGAGAAGGCTTCGACTTCGACAACAACGGCCGCTCGTCCTCCAAGGGAGCCTGGCCCGAGCTCGTGCTCGGCGCACACCTGCAGTACGGCATCTGGGGCATTGGAGTCTACGGCGCCTTCTCACTGCTCAAATTCGAGAGCGGCGGGAAGAGTTACACGGCAAACCTGGTGAACGTGCACCTCTCCACGGGTCTTGCCTTCTGGGACCACCAGCTCTTGGTGGCCGTGGGCTTTCACGGCGGCTCCTTTGCGCTCTCTTTGGAAGGGGATACCAACGACCTCTTCCGCACCGGCGCCACAGCCTTGGAGGCCGGTGTACTCTACCGACCCCGCGCCCTGCCCCTGCGCCTCGGCGCGGCCCTCACCCTGCCCTTCGCGAACGACACCGACCTCCAATGCAACCAGGGATGCCCCCAAGATGTCTACCTGCCGCAGCGAGCGACGCTGCCGTGGGAGGTGCGGGTAGGCGCCGCCTATTATTTCGGTGGCCGCCCCTTCAACCCGTGGCCAGATTTTCGCGGGGTAAGCTCGGGCAGGTCCAGCAGTCTGCTGGCGGGCGCTGGAAGCGCCCCTGCCACTAGAAGTGGAAGCAGTGCGCCCAGCAGCGCGCCAGCGAGCCTCGCAACCAGCGGGCCGACAAGCACGCCAGCGACACCAGCGAGCACACCAGCGAGCACACCCACCAGCAGGGCGACCTCTCGGCCCTTCGACGCTGACACTGACTACGGCGGTGGACGCTACGTGATGGTCTCCGCGGAGGTGGTGATCGTGGGCACGAGCGCCTCCGACGCCGTCGGCCCCGATGGCTTCCTCGATCAACTCCAAGAGCCTGTGGGGCAAATGGTGGTGATCTCGCCGCGCCTCGGTGTTGAATCAGAGGTTTGGCGCCGGCGTCTGCGCCTACGCGCAGGCACCTACTACGAGCCCAGCCGTTATGAGGGCGTCAGTGGACGACTCCACGGAACGGCCTCCATGCTGCTGCGCCTCTTCGATTTCTCCCTCTGGGGCAGGCGATCGCTCTCATTCGCACCGGGCGTCGACCTCGCTGCGCGCTACTTCAACGTCTCCGTCTTCCTCTCGTTTTGGCATTGATGCGGGGGGCGGTACTGCCCTTTTTCAGGGAGCGGCACACCACAATGGCCACCATGCCCGCGGCAGATCCGCGCCCCCACGAGCCATCACGAAAAGCGCTTGAGCAGCTTTCGTGATGTCAATTCAGGCCCCGCGTGCCATCACGAAAAGCGCTTGAGCAGCTTTCGTGATGTCTAAACTCCTCTGTTTTGCTATCATGAAATCTGCTTTGACAGCTCTTGAAGGTGAAGCATGGGTGAATTCTATGGGCGAATGCATGAGCTGGCGGGGCTCGCGGCGCTCACAAAGAAATCTACCGCCAGCCTGGTCGCGGTCACCGGCCGCCGCCGCAACGGCAAGAGCCGGCTCATCGAGGAGTTCGCGCGACGCAGCCGCGGTTATCGTTTCCTCGCCCTCTCCGCCTTGGCGCCAGAGCCAGACGTCACCGAGGCCATGCAACGCGACGCCATCGCCAGCTCCTTGGAGCGCACACTCAAGATCCCTCCCATCGCCCATGCAAACTGGAGCGATGTCTTGGCCCACATCGCTTACAACACGAAGAAGGGCCGCTGGATCGTGCTGCTGGACGAGGTCTCCTGGATGGCCCAACGAGATCCGGCCTTCCTCGGCAGGCTCAAAACGGCCTGGGACCAGCTCTTCAAGCAGAACGACCAGCTGATCCTCGTGTTATGCAGCTCCGTCTCGAGCTGGATCGAAAAAAACCTCCTCAGCAGCACTGGGTTCGTGGGGCGCGTCTCTTGGAGCCTTCGCCTTGAGCAGTTGCCCCTCGAGCATAGCGCGCTCTTTCCCGGCCTGCGTTCAGCGACACACTCGGCCTACGACATCCTCAAGATGCTGGCGGTGACAGGCGGGGTGCCAAAGTACCTCGAAGAGCTCCTCGGGGAAATGACCGCCGAGCAGAACATCCGCCGGCTCTGCTTCCAGCCCGAGGGCCTGCTCTTCAACGAGTTTGATCACATCTTCCACACGCTCTTCGAGGGGCGGAGCGACCTCTATCGACGCATCGTCACCGCGTTGGTGGCGACCCGCTTGGACCTCGGCGGTGTATGCGACGCCCTCGGCAACCAGAAGAGCGGCGTCATCAGCTCCTACCTCGACGATTTGGTCATGGCGGGGTTTCTGGCCAAAGATCCTTCCTGGGAGCTGCGGACCGGCAAGACCAAACGTCAACACCTCTACCGCATCCGAGACAACTACCTACGCTTCTTCTTGCGCTATGTTGACCCGCGCCGGTCCGAAATCGAAGAGAAACGTTTCGGCGAAAAACCCCTGGAGACCCTCCGCGGCTGGGACAGCATGCTTGGCCTGCAGTTCGAAAACTTAGTCCTCCAAAACCGTCGCTTCGTGTGGAGCCAATGCGGCTTGACCCCCGGAGAAGTCGCGCAAGACGGCCCCTTCTTTCAGACCCCCACAACCCGTCGCTCAGGCTGCCAGGTTGACTACCTGATCCAAACCACTCAAGGGCCAATCTTCCTCTGCGAGATCAAATTCCATCGGGGCGAGGTTCGTCCCAAGGTCATCGCTGACGTCCAAGAGAAGCTGCACAAGCTCGTCAAGCCGAGGCACACATCGATCTTCCCCGTGCTCATTCACGTAGGTGGCGTATCCCCAAAGACCCTCGAGTCCGGTTTCTTCAGCCATGTGATCGACTTTCGGGAGGCGCTAGGAGGCGCAGGAGGCGCTAGGAGGCCCTAGGAGGCACTAGGAGGCGCTAGGAGGCCCTAGCGGTGTTGGTGAACTAGCGAGTGAACGCCACAAGCCCGAAGGGGTTGGTGCCACTGTCGATGTTAGCCACCAACTGAGGCTCTGCACCCGTCAGCGAAAACACGCTCACGCGCCGCGCCGTGGGGCCTGAGTGCGTCAAAACCAGCTCGTCACCGCTGGCGCTGACGGCGAGGTTGTGAGGCTTGCCGTCAGACTGCACCGAGACAGGTGCGCCAGTGATGACACCACTCTTCAAGTCGATGGTGTAAAGCGCCATGGCGCCACCAGCGGGCAGGTTCGTCACGTAGAGCGTGCTTCCGTCGGGGCTCATGCCCGCGCCGTGGGCACCGGGCAGGGGGATACGTTGAAGCTCGCTGAGGTTGCGGCGACGCAAAACGTGCACAACACCTGCCTCTTGAGAGGGCACGTAGAGCAGCTCTTGCTCTGCATTCACGCTGAGGTGAGCGTCTCCACCCACGTCTGCGCGCGCCAGCTCCTGGCCGGTGCGGGTGGAGAGCTTGAGCACAACGCTCTTGCCAGGCACGCCAACGATAGTGGTGTAGACCGCGTGCCCATAGGGATCGACGATGACGTCATGGGGCTTGCCGCCGGCGGCGGCGAGGTCTGCTGGAATCGCCACAGTGGCGACGCGCGTGAGGTTCTGCTGATCGATGAGCGCCAAGGATTTTTCCACATCGTTCACCACCCAGAGCGCGTTATCGTCGGGCGAATCCCACATGTGGAAGACGCCCTGGCCTGAAGGGATGCTCGCTACCACGGAAAAATCATCCGCGTCGAAGACCACCACCGCGTCGTTGGCGCGGTCACCCACGAAGATGCGACCACGAGCCGCGTCGTAGGTGGCGTACATGGGTTCGCCCGCCGCCGGCAGGGCGACCTTGGCAAGCTGCACGCTGCTCTCGGTGTCGATGATGCTCAATGTGCCCTCGCCGCGGTTGGCCACCACGGCCAACTCCACGACAGACCCGTCATCAAGGCGAGCCACGCCGGTGATGGCGCTCGCGGCAGCTTTGTTGATCAGCCCTTGAAAAACGCCAGCGCCAGCGTTGGTGATATCACCCACCAGGGGCTTGAGGGCGAAGGGCGCGGGGCTATCGTCGGGATTGGGCTCGACGCTGACGACGGCTTTGCCACCCACGAGGCCCAGGGCTGGGTTGATGAAGTCCTGGCCGGGGAAGGGCGGGAAGCCTCCGGCCCCAGCGGCGGAGCCGGCGCCATCCACATCAGCTCCAGAGGCAGCAGTGAAGCGACCGGTAGAGACAGGCTTGCCATCCACCACGACCCAACCCTCATAGGCCCAACCAGCGGGCAAGGTGGGCAAGGTCAACGAAGCCGCGGGGCCTGCGGGGTCCAAAAACCAGATCCCTTGGTCATCGTCGTCGGTGGCAACGCTGGTGGGCGTCGCGAGAATGAAACCACCGCTCGCTTGGGAAAAATCGCTGCCCAACGCCGCGGCGTGGCCTGTGTTCAGCGTCGCCCAGCCTTGGCTGAAGGCGCCCGCCAAGATGTGCGTGTCCGAAGGGCCAGGATCGTCTCCCACAGCCTTTTCAATGGTGAGCACGTAGAGCGTGGCAGCCTGGGCCGTGGCGGCGTCAACCTCGAGATTGAAGCGTTGGGGATCGCTGAAGCGTCCAGCGCTCACAGGGCCAGAGTCGGTGATCAACCAGCCCTCGTAGACAAAATCGTCACCCAGAGCGGGCAAGCCGGCAAAAGAGACGCGCAGGGTGGTCTTGGCTTGGGCTGCGGCAGCGTTGATGCCGCACCACACCCGCTGAGCGTCTTTGGCGCAGGTGATGTGCTCGCTGCGCACCTCCTGCTGGGCTGCTGGGTCTTGACCTGCGGCATAGGCGAGGGCCCCGAAGAGCTCGCTGGCCGCAGAGGCGAAGCGCTTGCCGTGCAAAGTGACATCATAGCTGCCCTGCTCCTCGACTTGCCGGCTGTAGACATGGCACGCGGCCTGACTGCCGTTGGTGGCGCAGAGGCTGTAGCTGCCGATGAGATAGCTCAGGCCCGCTTCATGGGCGCGAAACCCACCCGCGTTCTCCATCACTGCCCAGAGGTCTTTGGCTGGGGCGCCATCGAGGCGAATGCGTTTGTAACCGTTGCCCGCACGGCTCACCGTGATGTCTTGGGCATCAGCCTTGGCGGCGAGCTGTACTTCGCCCGGGTCCATCTCGGGCTCATCGCTTTGCCCACACGCGGTAGCCATAGCGAAAACTGCAGCTAAAGCAGCAACATGAACGGTGACACGGGTGTTAACACGGGAAGGGAATCTAAGTGGTCGCATGATATCCTCCGAAAGAAAGTGAGTCTTTGGGAGGCGAAGTGTTCGCCCCATGCCACCCAGTACGGCGGTCACAGCTTTTCGTAATTACAATGATCAACTGCCTACGTTGTCTTTTTGGTAATGACTTGGCGGTTTCTCCCGGTCTTTTCCCCCACAGCATCTCAAATCAAGAAGCCACTCTACAGACTTCATAGGGTTTAAGCGCGCAGGGCTCCTGGTAGGAGGCCCACGACTTGCCGAAACCGCTGCCAAATTGCCGTTTTTGACATAATGGCCCCACCCTTGCACAACGGCTCGGCCCTTCAGGGGCTGGGCCCAAGTGGCCTGCTGCCCTCCACCTCTTTTCGCAAGGAGATGTCATGAAACGCATGACCATGATGACCGCCTGCCTCATAGCAGGCCTCTCGGTGAACCTATCCAGCGTATCCAGCGCGCACGCCGCACGCGGCAAAGCGCAACCCGCGTGGGCCAAGGCCCTGCCCAAGGCCTATGACAAGACCTTCAGCGCGGCCCAGAAGAAACAACATCTGATGGACCGGGCTCACGCATCAAAATACGCAGAACTTCCAGCGCCCTCAACCACCAGCAAGTTGAAGAAGCTGGGCGTGTTTTCGCGCAAGGCCATCCCCTTCTTCTTGCGCAAAACATTCACGGTGAAGAGCGACGTGATGCCTGCAGGCGACGGCACTGAGGCCAAGATGGTGCACACCGATGGCGCCCTCGCCGAGGTCGCGCTCAAGTTGGGCAACAAGACCTACAAACACGCCATCGCGCGCTTCTCGCTGGCAGGCCCGCCCAAAGACAGCTTCATCCCGGGTTTGGGCATCAAGGTTCTGCGCGACAACGAACAGCAGTCTTTCAATCTGTTGGTGATGGATACGCCCCTCGGCCAAGGCCCTGACCACAACTTCTTTGCGCGCCCCTTTCGCAATTGGTTCAAGCCACCCAAGTTCAGCGACTCGCCCAAGTTGGCGGCGGTCAACGCGATCTTCCGCATGGCGAAGAAGAACACCAACTTCCTCGCTATCCCCAAAGATCTGCTCAAGGAGGCTGGATTGCCTGAAAAGACCGACCTCACCTTCGAACCCACAGCGTTCGCTCGAGGGTTGATCTCCAGCGATTCGCGGCAGCCCTTCCAGGCAGACCTCGCCAAGAGCATCGGCTCGGCTCTGGCGCAGGCCGAGGGGAGCGTGGTGCTCTCGACGATTCGCGACGCCTCGGGGAACAAGGTCGGTCAGCTCGAAGTGCTCAGCAAGCCGGTGGCCTCAGCCTTTGGTGATCAGAAGTTCTTCGTGACGCACCCCTTCGACAACGAGTAGCAGCGGGTACTGCAGCGGAGTAGTGCTGCGGTAGTACGAGAGGCGCTGGTTCGAGGGCGGGAAGGTGAAGGTTGGGGTAAATCGAGGCTTGCGCTAGCTGCGCAAGCTGCCATAATGGCGCCGCCTTCACGGGGTGTAGCGCAGTCTGGTTAGCGCGCCTGCTTTGGGAGCAGGATGTCGGAGGTTCGAATCCTCTCACCCCGACTCTTAAACGCAACTGATTACGATAGGTTGCGAATCGTCCCTCCACTCGGTGCCACATGGGTGCCACGCTCATCACCGTCTAGCAGATCGACAGCAGCCCACGCCTGAGCATCAATCAGGGGCGCATACTTCCCGCCGCTATCCAAAGCAGCTCCAGCGATACTTTCGGCTGCGGCCTCCATGCCGCTTCAGTGGCAGCCTCTTCACCCAACGCTGTTGCCACTTGGCCGATAGCATCGGCGTACTCGGACGGGTCACTGCCGATCGAATCAAGATGGATCATCTTTTTACGCAACTCCAGCGAGGCCCCCGCCGATAACAATCGTGTGAGGCCAAGAGGACGGGCGATGGAACGAGTAAACCGAAACGACTTCCTCTGCCGCCACCGAGCCGGCATTGACTTGGACAACCCAGAATTGAAGGGCCGGCGCCGTGGTGACCATGAAGATCGGCAAGGTATGGCACTAGGTGGCAAGCAGCAGAGGACAGCGAAGTGATGCCGGCATTGCAGCTCCCGAAAAGCTAGGTGCTGCATCAGTGACCACCGATACAAAAGCAACAGCCACGAGAATCGACAGAGCATCTAGGGAGGGAAGTGATGGTGTCAAAGGTAATCACAAAGCGACTGGTAGCAGGAAGCGCCTTTGGGGCAGCTCTGGTCTTCACGCTTGTGACCAGCTGCCAAGAGACACCGCCGGTCCCGAGAAACGTGCGCCTGAAATCTGCGCAGAAAAGATCCGCCACGAAGACACGGTCGATGAAGCGGCTCCTATCCAAAGAGAAGGCGCCCAACCTCGAGCGCTTCTTCCCTCGTTGGCCATCCTCGCCCCCGCTGGTGATGTACGGCGACTCGATTGTGGGGATTGAGCAATCCAAGAGGGCATTCGGCGTGGAACAACCCAAGGACGGCACATGGGTGTCGCCGCGGCAGCTCGCATCTCTCGGTATCGTCGCGCCCAAGACCAAGGCACTGTGGCTGGTGAGCCCTGAGGGAGCCTGCCGGGCGAAGTTGGGGCGGCCACGAATTTTTGCCGATGTGTGTGTCTCGGGCGAGACCGTTGGCGCACAACTGACCGGCTGCCCCAAAAGGAAGGACTGGGCGCCAGTTGTGCTAAGCGACGGCGAGGGCCTGCGTTGGGTTCCTCGCCCAAAGCCCATCGAGACGTCGCCGAAAGCTGGCCTTTTTCGCTCCTACGCAAACAGCGTCAGCGCGATTCTCGCTAAGGAGCCCCTCAAGAGCCTTGTGATGAAGGCGAGCCAAGACAAGCGCACCAAGGCGAAGTCTATCAAGGCTTGGGTCGCGCCGATACGCGCCCCCAGTGGTGGCGATTTCCTGGTGGAGGTCGCGCTCAACAAATATTATGCCCCCAAGAAGAAGACCGACTACGACCCATGCGATCCAGTCGTCCCACGGGAGTTTGTTGTACGCCAATGGGGGCTCAACCGAGGGGGCGTATTCGAGGTTGTTTCCTCGGTGGGCTATGCCCGCAACGACATGCCAGCTGCCGCCGCCGAAGGGGTGATTGGCGTTCTGGTTCGGGGCAAACAGATCGTGTACGTAATCGTCGCCAACCGGGACGACACGGGCACCTTCGAGGTCTACGAGATCGTTGGCGGGACCATACGAAAGATTCCTCGCAAGCGGCGAGAGTACGATGGTGGGTCGCGAGATATTCCTGACACCCCCTATGATCAAGGCCCTCGCTGCCAGCAGGGGTAGCTTGGAGTGCGCGGCAGTAGCCAAGCACGTGATTCTCTTGTTCCTCGCCACCAGCACATCTGCCTGCTACTCCCAAAAAGCGTTTCTATCGAACCAACCTCTATCTTGGGCTGATGGGCTTTCGTCGCTCACACTACCAATCACGGTGGCCAGTCAGCCTCTCGTTGGTGTTCCTCAGGCGGACAAGCACTGCCAGTTCCTCGATCCGCTCCACGATCTCCTCGCGCTCGGAGGTCTCGATGCACTCACTCCGTTCGTTTAGAGAGTTGAACGCATCCACAATACCGCGAAGAACAGCTGCTCGCTGCTTGCTGGGCGAAGAGCCCTCCAGCGCGATCAAGTTGCGGGTCCCCTCACGGAAGATGCGCCTCGCCTCGGCGACCACCGACTTTCCCCACATATCAGCCCAATGACCAAACGGGCGCTCACGCGCCATCTTGGCCAGGCTAAGTTCCTTCCGCCGCGCCTGCGCTCTTGCCCGATTGCTGGACGCGCACCTTTCCGCCTCCCGCTTACACTCCGCCTCGAACGCCTCGCGGTCGTGCGTCTGGCGCCACTTGCTGAACAGCGCGTTGGCGAAGCCACGAGCACTCTGAAAAACCATGCACCCGATCGAGGTCAGACCTTGGGCCCGCTCGTACTTGGTCAGCGGGGAGTTTGTGATGATCTCGAACTCAGCCGGCCATTTCCCATCGAACCACCCCTTCCACTCCTCCGGGAGGTGAGAGTGGCCGGGGTAAACGGACGCCTTCATCGGGTTGGAGCCATCGAGGTCCTGGACGCTTGGGGAGGTGTGCCAAAAACCATCGAGTATGAAGAAGGTGTATCCCTCGCTGACATCGATCAGGCGGGCAGCCCCCCACCACCCCTTGCGCAGGGGCACCACGAACATGTCGCCGAGCATGGGATCCTTGTTCTTGTTGACCTTGTTGTTTGCTCTCATACTCGGCTGACGTGAAATGATCCTAGCTCACGCCAAGGAGGGTGAGCTGAGGTAGGTGGGCAAAGTGTCGGTCGCGAGTCAGCAACGCCAAATCATGTTCTACAACAAGTGCTCCAATCCAGAGATCGTTGGTGGGAATAGGCGTCCCTTGGCTTCGCAGCTGGCGGTAGAGATTTGCGTAGCCCCGTGTGGTGGCATCCGTCGCGTAGAGCACGCTTACTCCAGGCTTGTTGAGGAAGCGACGCAGCACCTGCTCGTTCTGTTGCATGCGTTTCCCGATGGCGAAGCCTGCACGAAGCTCTGCGATGACGACGAAGGGAACAAGGATGGATTCCGCGCGCTCGAGCATGGCGATCACGGCTGGATCAGCATCGCAGAGATCGCGATAGCGGTTGGTATCCAGCGCAATCCTCATCCCCATAGGTCAGGATCGATCTTGCGCTGGGCGTCCAAGCCTTCGTCAATCTCTGGATCGTGGACCCACGTTCCTGCCACATCGTCAAGCTTGCGGTGGATCCGTTCGCTTCCATCGAGGCCAAGGGCACGCAACAGGGCGTTGATGGTCACCTCATTGAGGCTCTTGCCCTCACGTTTTGCTTGTTCCCGTAGCGCTTGGTCGAGATGGCTCGGGATATTTCTGGTTGTGTACTGCATGCCTACAGTATGAGCAATCAGTGCAGGCACGTCAATGCATACGCGCATAATCTCATGATTACGGGCTTGTTAAATTGTGGTGCTACTTGATGGTGACGTTGTTGAGCGTGCCCCTGCGCAGGGTCACGTAGGCGTTGTAGCGCGTGTTGCCGCTGCGCCCGCCGCGCCCGCCGCGCCCATCGAGCTTGTAGGACTTGCCTGTGGTGGACAGCCCCGCGGGCTTCATCTCGGCGCTGTTCCGCAGGTGGGACTGGTAACGTTTGATCTGCTGGTGGGCGCTGGTGAGAGCCTGGGACTGGGAGAGCAGCCCGGTGGGCGTCGCGGAGACCTTCATGTTGCGCCGCAGGACATTGAAGAGCTGCACGCCGCAGGACATTGAAGAGCTGCACCTTCGAGCCGGTCTGCACCGCCACCTGGGTACTCTTGCCGCTACGCGAGGGCCGCACGGCGTGCACGCGCATGCCACGCGTGGTCATGCCCCGGTGCTGGTAGTAGCCAATCATGGCCTTGCGGGCCCAGCCACCGCCGAACGAGCGGCCCTTCATGGCGCTCGAGGGTTGCCTCGCGGCAGCCTGGCCAGCGAGCAAGAGCGTGAGAGCCAGTACGGTGATGACGGTGGTGATGGTGGTGATGGTGGTGATGGTGCGCATGACGGCTCCTTGGTTTGTCGGTGTGCACCGCAAGAAGGGTACCACCGGCGCCCATGTGTCCATGGTGTGCGATCTCGAAAGCTTGGCCCGCACGCCCAGGAGCTGGCAACCCCTCCAGTCCCCTCCAGTCGGCTGATAGTTTGATTAACGGAGTCCGGTTGTGCACCCCAACAAAGCTCAACGAAGCGGCGAGCTTTTCAAGCTTGCCCCTGCTGGTCTATGGTATCGCCTCACTTAGGAGGTATCCGCCATGAGACGGTTTCATTGCATCCTCGCAGTAGCGAGCCTGGCCCTATTCGTAAACGCGTGCGGCGATGACAGCGAGCAGGTCCCCGATAAGGGCACCTCCCCTCAGGAAGCTGGTGTCACCGCCGACACTGGTGTGACCGCTGACACTGGCACCACCGCCGACACCGGCACCACCGCCGACACCGGCACCACCGCCGACACTGGCACCACCGCCGACACCGGCACCACAACCGGCGTCGAGAGTTGCTTTTCGCTTCAGACCTGCTCTGAAGCGTGCACCGAGAGCGCCTGCAGCGCGGCGTGCCTCGCCAGCGGCACCGCCACCGCCCAGACCCGCTACACCGCCCTCGATGCCTGCATCACAGCAGCGACCACCGGTGCCTGCGCCAATAAATGCGCCAACGTCCAGGACCCGAACTGCATCAACTGTCGATTGATCGCGTGCATCACCGATGTGAACGCCTGCTACACCGACGTGGTGGATCCGGGCTTTGGTGATCTCTGCACCGAGGAGACGCCCTGCACCAACTCAGCGCTGCAGTGCATCTATGAACCGGAGAAGGCCGTCGGCTATTGTCGCGCAACCTGTTCAATCCCAGCGACACGCTGCCCAGCCACTCCTGTGGACACAGCGGCGTTCTGCATCAGCAAATCTGGAGACGAAAACCTCTGCTCCTTCCTTTGTGGCTTAGCCGGCGTCACATGGGCCTGTCCAGCAGCGTTGACCTGTGAGGCTACCGACAGCCCTGTGGGCAGTGGGCAGTTTCACTGTAGGGCACCCCAACCAGACCAGTAGTCTTCCAGCGCAGGGGTGACGGGTACCAAAATGAATGTCAGCAACTTCGCGGTGATCGCCGTCTTCGCCCTTTCCCTGCTCCCCGCCTTTGGCATTGCTGTCTTTGGCGCTGGGTGTTCGGGCGATGTCAAGACCTCTCCAACGGATATGTTGTCTTCAACGGATGCGTCGTCTCCAGCGGACGCGTCGCTGACAACGGACACATTCACGCCCTCAGAGGTCCGCCTTTTTTGGAGTGGGTATTCCGACCACCGCCGATGCTCCATCGACATTGAAATCAACGGGAGCTGGATTGGCTGCACGTTAAGCGCGACTGTTGGATATACCACCGAGTTCCTCTTCGATGGCTCATGCACCCGCAACGATCAAACCTACAGCACAAGCTCGATCTC
Organism: Deltaproteobacteria bacterium; assembly: GCA_019314525.1. Taxonomy (GTDB): domain Bacteria; phylum Myxococcota_A; class Polyangia; genus JAFCZD01. Next base: position 2,126 of record JAFCZD010000038.1, on the reverse strand, counting down.
CAAGTTCAAACTCAACTGCGCCTTGGATGGCGATTTAAGAGTGTGTCCCTGACCTTCTCCCAGCCAACGCTGCCTTCATCGTGCGAATGCTCTGTGGTCGATCCAGACGTATCGCTTGTTGTAGGCGACACGCCCCTCTTTTCACGCACGATAGCACCAGAGGTCTTTGGTTCGTTTCAGGAGGAGCATTGGGGCGATTTGATCTCTGGGATCTACGAACAGTATTTGATCAATCCGTCCTTCGTAAAGGATTGGTATGTGAAAGAGGGAGAGCAGAAGACCCGCCTGCTCTTTGTCGATCAAGCGCCAACACCCAACGTAGCCTTTCCTTGGGAGCGACTGCCCAACGACCTCAACGCCACGTATCTCGTCGCAGCGACCGATCCCCTCAACCCGCCCAACTCACAGCGCATCGTGCTGTCTAGCGAGGGGCGCGGCGGCGTGGTGCAAACACTTGCGCTCCCCGATCGACGCGTGACGTCCTATGACGTCAAGATTTGGATCAGGGCCACAGGAGATGTGAAGGTCCGTCTGGCCTTCCTCGAGGCCCCAGGTGGCTCTGACACCATCCTCGATGGCGTCGTCGTGAGTGGGATCTCCAGCGCGTGGAGCAGCGTTGAGGCGGTGCTCACCCTTCCAGCCCCCCAATCCACGACCTATCGTTACAGGTTTGGCGTCTGTCGGTTCGCGGTGATCGTCGAGGGTCGAGGTGAGGTTCACATCGACCAGGCGACGTTGATCCCAACGGACGCGGTGGAGGGCATGTTCAACCCCGAAACCATCGCCAACCTCAGCCGATTCAAACAAACGATGATTCGTTGGCCCGGCGGAAATTTCACCAGCGGCTATCACTGGCAGGACGGTATCGGTCCAATGGAAGAGCGGCCGAGCCGACCGAACCTGGCGTGGGGAGGCATCAGCGACAACCACTTTGGAACCGATGAATTCCTGCGCTTCTGTGAGCTCACCGGGATCACCCCCCTCGTCAGCCCAGGGTTTGACGCCACAGAGATCTCGACGCAAGAGATCGCCGATTGGGTCGAATATGCCAACGGCAACACCTCCACGGTGATGGGTGCGCTGCGAGCAGGGAACGGTCGTCCCGAACCCTACAACGTGAAATTCTGGGTGGTGGGCAATGAAACCTATGGTGGGTACCAACAAGGACACACCGATGTGGCGACCTACGCGTCTGGATTACGCGAGAGGATCGCGGCGATGAAGAGCGTGTCTCCGGACATCTCTATCGCAGCGGTGGGTTACGGCATGCACAACACCTACCACGACCCCGCCAATGAGTGGACACAGACCTTGCTCGAACTCGCAGGCGACGTGATCGATTCGGTGGACATCCACGCCTATGTCTACGGGCCAAAGACGACACCGGCGGACATGGATGCGAGCACCATCAACCGAGCGTTCCTCGCCTCAGCAGAGACCTTCCAGCGCTTCTACGACGACTTTCGCTCGACCCGCGCAACCATCGACTCTGGGGACATGATCTCCTTGGTGCATTACGAATGGGCGACGCTGCCCTCTTCGTTATCCGATCAGTCACCCATGCGCGAAACCTGGCTGAACGCTCTCATCACAGCAACCCACTACAACGTGATGCTGCGCAACGGCGACCTCGTTCGAGGCGGCGCCCTGCATAACTTCAGCGTCTATCTCAACCCCGTGCGCGCCCACTCAGAGCCGCCCAACCCCAGGACCTACGTCTCAGCGCTCTTTTCCGAGCTAGCAGGCGAGAGCGTGCTGCAAACGCAGCTGAAGACACCCACCTATCAAGTCACAGATGACCTCAGAGGAATTGGCCCCCATGCTGACGTGGGTGAAGTCGACGCCATCGCCGTGCAACGCAAAGACGGCACGAAGGATGTGGTGCTGGTCAACCGCAACCTCTCTCGAACATTCTTGGTGCAGGTCTGCTTCCAGAGCGACCTCTCAGGCAAGACCGCGACCATCACCACCCTCGACAGCGCTGAGCCCTATCACCGTTATGATTGGAACTCCACGGGCGACGCTGTGAGCACAAAGACGGCAAACGTGACCCTCGACAGCTGCGGCCTGGCGGTGGAGGCTCCTCCCCTCTCGGTCACGCACGTTTCTATACCCTAAAAGCGTGA
>JAFCZD010000253.1 GCA_019314525.1 Deltaproteobacteria bacterium | reverse complement strand
GCAGCGGGCCAGCGCTCTCTCTGGCCATGGCTAAAAAGGCGCCGGCGATGGCGTGTTCGTTGGCGTGATCATGGACGTGGCCGCCATGGGTAGGGTGCTCACCGAGGAAGGCCAGCAGCGCGATGGCCGCGAGAGCTCCAATACCTGCGCCCCATTGCCAGCCGTGCGTGGTGCCACGCTCACCTGCAGAGTGCACCACCACGTGGAGGAGCGAGCCTGAGACCAGGCCTTGGAGCAGACCCACCGCCATAGGTAGTTTGCTGAAGGCTGCGCCGCCGCCAAAGAAGCCGACGATGGTGGCCACCGCGAGCACGCTGAGGGCGACGATGGGTGCCTTCGCGCCACGCCGCGGGTAGAGCAAGAGCCAAATGGTGAGGCCCACGGGCAGGCGGTGTAGCACCACGGCCAGGTCAAGGTGGAAGCGGTGTTGCGCGAGGGCTGCCCCATCGAGCACGGCGTGCATCGCGAGGCCGCCCAGGGCTAAAAGCAGCGTGGCGCGGTGGGCGGCGTCGGCGGCGTTGTGCAGCCAGCGTTCGAGGGAGGCGGGCAGAAAGAAGCCCAAGAGGGCGAGGACCGCCGCGAGCCAACCCGCTTGCTCCATGGCCTCGGGCAGCGAGTGCACCAGCACCAGCCCGCCAATGGCGATCAGGGTGAAGCCGTCGAGGGCTGCCAGCAGGCGGCGCGATCCACCCGCTACACGGTGTAGCAGAGGCCCGAGGACGAGGGCGGCGAGGCTGAGGGTAAGCATCCACATGGTCTTAGTTCGACTGCACTGGTCTTAGCGCCAGTGTTTCAGTGTGTAAAGGCGCGAGGCCTAAAGCAAATGTCCAAGCAAACTAAAGGTGAACCGTCACGCCGGCCCAGAAGGAGAGCCACGGGAAGTGGTGGGTGGTGTCCGCTCTCCTCGGGGCGCTCATGTCAGCCCGCTCGCCGTGGGCCATGCCGAGGCGCAGCGCCGCGCCCAGCGACACCCAGCGGTTGGCGAGGATCTCTACCCCTCCCCCTGCAGACCAGGCGAAGGCGAAGAACTCGCGCACGAGGTCATCGCCATTTGTTTCGATGAAGATCGGGCGGTCGATATGAAAGCCGGCGCCGAGGCTGGTGTAGAAGTAGAGGTTGCTGAAGGGGAAGACCCACCCCCCCTCGAGTTCGGGCAACAAACGCCGGAAGCTCTGCTTGTGATATTCGGCCCCCTCGTAGAGTTCTTCATATTGAAAGGTCATCAGCAGGTGCGCACCAAAGAGGAAGCGACCCAAGGTGATGTGCAGCTGTATGCCTGGCCCAGCCTCCATCTTGCGATCTGTGGTGACCATGATCGGCGTGAGAACACCGATGTGCACATGCACGCCCTGCATCTCCACCAGATCGGGCGGTGGAATGTTGATGGTGGTGGGTGGGGCTTGGGGCGGACAGGGCACCTCGCGTGGGTTGCGGTGTAGCGCCATGGTGAGGGTCTGCACTTTGCCCAAGGTCACATCAACGCGCTTGGCTGCGAGCTGGAAGCCCGCCTTGTGCAGGAGCACGACGTGCTCGCCAGGGCGCAGCGCGACCACAGTCGGAGTGGGTTGTTGTTCGGCGCGCGGGCGTCCATCGACGGTCACCTTGGCGCCTGGGGGATCGCTGGCGATGAAGATCTTTGTGGGGCGCCGTGAGAGCAGCGCGATGCGTTGGGTGACCTCGGCTCGATGGGCCGCGGTCTGTGAGAGCGCCAAGGTTTGGCGGTAGGCGTCGAGGGCCTCTCTCAAGCGCCCGAGGTTTTCGTAACAGCGAGCGACGTTGAAGAGGGCTGAGCGGTGGGGCGAGAGGCGCTGTGCTTGCAGGAAGGACTTCACGGCCTCCTCGAAGCGGCCGCTGGCGTAGAGCGTTTGCCCTTTTTGAAAGAGATTGGCAGCGGACGGTTGCTTCTCAGCGTTGGCTGAGGCGGGCGCAAGGAGCAAGAACCCTGCGATCAATATGGAATAAGTGGCGCGCATTGTGCCTATCTTCGACGAGGATCGGTGCAGGGGCAAGGGGCAGGAGAGAGCCGTCGCGTAACCCCCTCACCTACGCGACGTAGTGTGTGCACGCTATGCACACCAAAGGAGGTGCCGATGTCGTTAATCCGTCGGCTCTTTGCACCCAAGAAGCTCGAGCCCTCGTACCCACGCTTGCCCGCCCTTGGCGAAGATGGACAGACCACCGTGCCTGGGATTTACGCCCTGGGAGAGCTCGCGGGCACACCCTTGGTTCGCTTGGGCCTCAACGCTGGCCATGACCTCATCCAACGCGTCGGTCCAAAATTGAAGTTCGAGCGGCCTGCGGATGCGTCAGATGACGTCTACGACGTGGTGATCGTTGGCAGCGGCAGCTCAGGCTTCGCCGCCACCGTCGCCGCTAAAGATCTCGGCCTGCGATATCTCACCCTTGAGGCGGCCTCTTTCGCCAACACCTTTGCCACCATGACCAAGGGCAAGGTGTTGCTTGCTGAGCCCACGGATGTGCCCAAGCGCTCACGCGTCTTCTTCGAAGAGTGCAGAAAAGAAGAGCTCCTCGAGCGTTGGCGTACGTTGCGCGACGAGGAGCAGTTGCTTGTGCGCGAGCACGAGGCGGTGAAGGATATCAAGGGCAAGCTCGACGCCTTCGAGGTCATCACCGCTGCTGGAAGTTACCCTACGCGTCGGGTGCTGCTCTGTTTGGGCAAGGCTGGGAATCCGCGGCGACTCGGTGTGCCAGGGGAGCGCGAGGCAGGTGATCGCGTCCAGCACCGCTTGCTCGACCCCGATGACTTCATCGACAAAGATATCATTATCGTCGGCGCGGGCGACGTGGCCTGTGAGGCTGCCATCGCCTTGGCCTCCCCCGGACATAACCGTGTCACCCTCAGCGCTATCGACAAGGAGCTAACCTTTCCCAAAGAGCGTAACGTGGAGGCTGTGCGCGCGCTGGAGCGTGAGGGCAAGCTGCGCTTGGTCCTCGACTCACGTGTCATCGGGTTGGATGCGCACACGGCCACCGTGGAAAAAGCGGGGCAACGGGAGGAGGTCGCCTATGACACCCTCTTCGAGATGATCGGTGCGGAGCTTCCTTTGGGATTTCTGCGCAAGATCGGCGTGCGCCTCGCCGGAGACTGGACCCCTGGACGTTGGATGGCGCTCACCGCCGCCTTTGTCTTCGTCTACTCCCTCTACGCCCTCAAGAGCTATGGTAAGGGCATCGTCGCTTGGCCCTTCGAGAGCTTGATCTCGCCGGCCAGCTACGACGCCGTAGCGCAGTGGCTCTTTCGTGTCGGTTTCGCGCCCTTTTCCTTGTTCTTTTCGGATGCGGCCATGAGTGACATGTTGCGTGATCGTGGCTTCCAGCAGGGCTACCTCTACAGCCTGCTCTACACGGTCTTGATGCTGGTCTTCGGCTACCAAGCGATGATCCGCTGGCGGAATAAAGCGAAAGATCGACGCTACCAGACCTATCGCTATTTGACCCTGCTCTCTTTTCAGGTTGGGTTCTTTCTCATCGTCAACGTGGTGGGTGTGCACGCCCTGAGTGCAAAATACGCCTGGCGCGCATGGGGGCTCTACCAACCCTTCCCGCTTTTCTTCAATACCTACTTCTGGTGGAGCCCGAGTGACCCCACACCCCTGGTGCTCTTCTTCGTCATCGCCGGTTTGCTGGGCACGTTCGTGGCGATTCCTCTCTTGGCGCGCAATCACGGCAAACGCTTCTGCACCTGGGTTTGTGGCTGTGGCGGCCTCGCAGAGACCCTAGGCGACCGCTGGCGTCACCTCGCGGCCAAGGGTCAGCGCTCTCGAGCCTGGGAGTTTCAAGGGGCGTTGGTGATGGCCGCTGCCTTCATCGTTGGTTTGGTGGTGGTGGGTGCCTACCAGAGCTCCGGCGGCAACGCTTGGTGGAAGACCTACAACTATGTGGTGGATTTCTGGTTGGTGGCGGTGATCCCCATCGGCCTCTATCCCTTCTTTGGTGGCAAGGTCTGGTGTCGCTATTGGTGCCCACTGGCGGCGTACAACGGCCTGCTGGCGCGGCTCTACGGGCGGCTGAAGATCGTCTCCAACAAGCAGTGCATTACCTGTACGGAGTGCTCAACCTACTGCCAGGTGGGTGTAGATGTGATGGCTTTTGCCAAGAACGCGCAGCCCTTCGATAACTCCAACAGCGCCTGCATCCAGTGCGGTATCTGCATCGATGTCTGCCCCATGGGGGTGCTCTCTTTCGAGACCTCAGATGGGCGGGCCGTGGACAAGAACACGAAATAATCGAGATGATTTGACGAGGAGGGGGCCGCTCGTAGTACATTCCTGTTTTAAGGAGGATTATGATGCGGAAGCTCTTTGTAGTCATCGGGTTGAGTCTGTGTTGTGCAGGATCGGCTCGCGCCGACGTTGCCGATTTACAGCAGACCCTCTCAGACCTTCGCTCCCAAGCGGGCGATAAGGAAAAAATGGACGTCCTTGGGGCGACCAAGGTTGAGCTGAGCCAGATCTCTGGCTGGCTGAACGATGCGACCAACGCGGTCAAGCTCGAGGCTGGCAAGAAGGCTCGCCGCTTTTTCAACCTGGTGCGCGTTCAGATCAAGCTGGTTGATCAGCTCGTGACCCTCTCCAAGCTGCAGCAGCGGGCCAAGCAGCTCGAGGACAACATCTCTGGCCTCAAGCAGCAGATGGCCTCGGCCAAGGGCCAGCTCGAGGACAAACGGGTGCAGATCAAAGTGCTGAACAGCGCGAAGGGCAAATAGGGTGGCCACCATGAAGAAGCGAAACACAACGACATTCGCCGTCCTGGCGGCCACAGCGCTGGTCTTCAGCGCTTGCGCCCACGCGCCCAAGCCTCAGGAGTTGATCGATCTCGAGGCCATGCGCAGCACCAAGGACTATGAGGCGGCCAAAGAGAAACAACCCGAACTCTCGCAGGCGAGCGATTCCGCCCACAAGAAGGCCTTCACCGCTTGGGAGGATGAGGAACTTGACATCTCCAAGCATTACGCTCAGCTGGCGACGATCAAGCTGCGTACGGCGTTGACGCTGATCTCCCAAGTGCAGACCAACCAGCGCGTGGTCTCAGCGCGCAAGGAGTTCGCCACGCTCCAGGCAGAGCACGGCCGGCTGATCGCCAAGATCGGCGAAGCCGACGAGCAGATCAAGCTCCATGGGCAGCTCACGGCGGCGCGCAAGGCCGCGGCGGTCAAGGAAGCGGCCTTCAAGGCCAAGCTTACTGAGGCGCAGCAGAAGCAAGAGCAGCAAAAGGCCCTCGCCGCGGCACAGAAGAGCATCGGCGACGCGAACCTCGCGCTGAAGATGGCTGATACCGTGGACGCCTCTAAGAATGCCAAGGTCGTCTACCAGAGCGCTGTGATGCTCCTCACCAGGGCTCAGGCAGCCCTAGAGGCGGGTAACGCCTCTGAGGCGAGCACCACAGCGATGCTGGCCAAGGGCAAGGCCAAGGCGGCCCATGAAGCGGCTCGTCCCAAATTCCTTTCGGCGAAGAAAGACTCCGCCCGCCAGGTTCGCAACCAGGCGCTGCAAAAGGCGGCGGCAGGTATCCCTGGCGTCACGGTAAAATTCAAGACCGTGGGCCAGACCCAGCAGCTGATCATCCCCGTGCTCAACCTCTTCAAGCGCCGTCGCAAGCAGCAAACAGAGATACGCGATGAGAAGATGGTGACGCTCAACGCTATTGGGGCTGTGCTGAACAAGTTCACCGAGTACCCAGTGGTCGTCACAGGGCACGCCAGCCATCGTGTGCGTAGCCGCCAGCGCTACGCTATCTCCCAGACTCGCGCGCAGGTGGTGGCCAACCACTTCGTCTCTATGGGCGTCAAGCTCAAGCGCATGGTGGTGGCGGGTCGCGGCGCCGAGGTGCTCATGGCGAGCCGTCGCTCACGTGACAATGATCGCGTCGAGATCACCCTGCTCTTTCATTAAGCCAAACCCCTCCCCCACGATATCCCAGCTTCACCTCTTCTTCTTAGGCAGCTGGTCATAATACCCCAGCTTGACAACCTAATTTCGACCAGCCGCCTTGGCGTCGCGCTTCATGCGCAGCTTCTTCGCCCGCAGCTCCTTCAAGGCGCGCTTAATCTGGGCCGACGCGCAGGCGTTCTTCTTGCCTCCGTCTTCCCTGAGGGCCTTGATCAGCGCGGGGATGGCGCGTGGATCTCCGAGCTTTCGTAGGCGTGAGACAACGGCCCTGCGCGCACCACAACGTGGCAGCTGCTCCAGGTCCCATGAGAGGGATGTGACCCAATCGATGTTGGGGCCGATGCCACGCTCCTTCACCAGCTTCACGGCCGCGTGGCGCACCGAGAGGGTCGACTGGTTGGAGGCTGCTTTGATCACCAAGCGCAGGCCAGCGAGGTCGAGGTGCTGATTGGCGAAGAGCAGCGTGGCCTTTCGCTCCTCTGGTGTGCCTTTCTCCAAGAGCGTTTCGACATCCTCGAAGATGCGCGCGTCTTTGTGGTAGGTGGGCTGCAGCGCGATGGCGCGCGTGTAGGCCTCGAGGCCCGCTTTGTTCCGGCCGCGGCAGACCTCGGCTCCTCCAAGCAGGTAGTGACCCACCGGCAGCTTTGGTTGCTCCTGCAGCAGATTTTTCAGGTCGAGGGCAGCCTCGCGGCAGGCGCCCTTGCTGAGGAACATGCGCACACGGAGCAGACGCTTCTCCATGGAGGCGGTGATTCGTCCCCCCCAGCCGGCGACTTCCTCTTCACCGCTGGTGATGGAGAGCGTGGTCACGGCGGCGATGGCGAGGAGCAGCGCGAAGAAGCCACTGAGGATGCCTCGACCACGGCGCGTGCTTCTGAGGAGCTTCATGCGCAGCGCCCAGCTCGGCAGGTGGGTCAGGTCATCATCGCAGTCATACCACGCCTGCAGCTGGGAGCGGATCCAACGCCAAGAGCGGCGCAGCGAGCCGAAGAAGCGTCCCATAAAGCGCTTCGTGCTCCGCCAGGCGGGGCTTTGTTCTCGCGCATGTCGGCGCCCAGGGATCAGGTCGAGGAGTTCGAGGGTCTCGGCCATCTCCTGCGCTGAGACAAAGCGCGCGCTGGGCTCGCGCTCCAGAGCCCGCACCAAAAAGCGCGAGAGCGTCTCGGGGAATTGGTCAGGCGCGACGTCCTGCAGCACCGGAGCCGCTTGAGTCAGCTTGAGGTTCAGCAGCTCCACCTCACCATCGGCGGAGAAGGGCTCTTTGCGCATGAGCATCAGCCAGAGGATCGCACCTACCGCATAGAGGTCAGCGCGCCCGTCTACTTGAGTGGTCATCACCTGCTCAGGGGCCATGAACTCTGGGGTGCCAAAGATCACACCAGCCTTTGTGAGCTTTCCTCCAGACTGTACGGGCATCTTGGCGATGCCAAAGTCGAGGATCTTCACCACTGCTTGACCGTCTTTTCCACTCGCCAGCATGATGTTGTCAGGCTTGATGTCGCGGTGCACGATCCCAGCAGCGTGGGCGTGAGCGAGCCCGCTGAGGATCTGACGGGTGATGTCCAAGGTCTCGTCGAGGGTCAAGAGATGGTTCTCGAGCCGACTGGTGAGTGACTCTCCCTCCACAAACTCCATCACCAAATAGAGCTGGCCGCTGCTGGCGCGACCAAAGTCGGTGACTTGAATGCAGTTGGGGTGATCAAGCACACTGCATGCCCGCGCCTCTTGGGCGAAGCGCGCCATGAACTCTGGTACGCGAGCCAGCTCGGCGTGGATGATCTTCATCGCCAAGTGCTTGTTTAGCCCGCGGTGGCGCACCTCATAGACCGCACCCATGGCACCCTCTCCAACGCGACGGATGATCTCGTAGCGGTCGAGGGTTTTGCCGATCAGCGGGTCTTCTTGGGGCAGATCCTCCAGAAACTCGGGGGCTAGGGGGCCTGTTTTCCTCGTCTCTGCGTCAGAGCCTGGATC
>JAFCZD010000037.1 GCA_019314525.1 Deltaproteobacteria bacterium | reverse complement strand
ACGACTGAACTGCCCCATGGGCACTGTCATGTCCCGCCTTCATCGCGCGCGACGACAACTTGGAGACGCCCTCGCAGCCTATGCCCGTGAGCGCGGCATCGTCCGCCAGGCTGCCTGAGCCCCGTTCCCCGCTGCCAGGCTAGTGTTGGGTCGCCTTTTATGAGTCGCAACACTCCAGCGCCGCGGAGGCGGTGCCAAATGAAATAGAGTGTCCTGGCTAGACAAATGCGAAATGAGCCGTCTTGGAGCCGCCCTGTGCCCCCTCAAGGGGCGGCGAGAAGCCGGCTCAATGCTCTTGAGACAGAGCACTAGCGGGCGAGCTTGAACTCGATGCGCCGATTCTTGGCGCGCCCTGCGGACTTCTTATTGTCTGCCACAGGCTCGTCAGGGCCTAGCCCCTCCGTCGAGAGCCGCTCGGCGGCGATGCCCTTTTTCACCAAATACGCCTTCACGGCCTCAGCGCGATTGCGCGAGAGTTCGACGTTGGCTTCATGCTTGCCTGTGTTATCCGTGTGGCCACGAATTTTCAACCTCAACGACACGAACTTCTTGAGCACGACCACGGCCTTGTCGAGGGTTTTGAAAGAGGAGGAGCGGATGCGCGCCTTGCCGCTGGGGAAGGTCACGCCGCGGATGGCGCCCGTGAAGTTCTTCACCGCATCTGGCACCGTGTCAGGGCAACCGTCCGCATCTTGAAAGCCGTTCTTCGTTTCGGGCTTCTGGGGGCAGCGATCTGCCTCGCCGACAACACCATCTCCGTCTGGGTCGAGGTTTTCGGGGCAGCCATCCTTTGTTGACGCTGGCTTCTGTGGACACGCATCCTTGTCGTCCGTCACGCCATCGCCGTCGGTATCCTTCGGTGGGCAACCGTTGTCGGTCTTGGCGGCCACGGCAGGGCAACTATCCCTACTATCGGGCACACCATCGCCATCCTTGTCGCCAGAGCGCCAGCCAAAGACCCAGCTCACACCGAAGAGGACCTCCACGTGGTTCGAGAGGCCTTCCTTGAGGCCGTTGGTCATGTCGTGACGGAACTCGGCGCGCACGCTGAGGTAGTCAGTGACATAGTACTTCGCGCCCAGTCCCCAATAGACCATGCCGTCGAGATCGGAGCCTACCGCGTCGTCATCAGAGGAGACACCGATGAAACCGCCGCCGAGCAGTACGAAGGGACAGAGCCGTTTCCACACCGGGTATTGACCGATTGCGTGCGCGCGAAAGGTGTAGCCCAAACCCGAAGCCCCTGTGGTTCCTACAGGCATCAGACCCAGCTCGACCTCGGCGCCGAGATAGTAGCGAAGGTAGTAGCCCGCTCGCAGACCCACATCGAAGTTCAGGCTGTCGAACTCACGGTGTGGCAGCGGGTACTCGTAGAGTTCGTGATCCGAGGGTGGCATGTACATGCCAAGGTAGATGCCAATCTCCACGAGGTTACGCTGTTGCTTCACCTCGTTGGCGAATGCCGGCGTGGCGACGAACAAGAGGGCTGTGATCAGAAGGAGGCGAGGAATGGATCGCGATGCCATAGCCATGGTCAATATCCTCTGGTTGATTTGACGCAACCATAGCAGAGAATAACCCCCTCGCCAGCGGAGAGCATGTGTAGGAAGCACCAAGACGGCTACTTGGTTCGGCAGCAGCGGAATCCAAGCATGGTCGTCTGGCCTGTGGATGTCTTGAAGGAGCGATATGCCGCGCGCATCACACCCGCCCCTTCCTTCCAAGAGCCGCCGCGCACCACACGCGACAGCGGAGACGTGACACCCCAGGGGTCTGTCACCGGTGAGAATCCGAGGTTGATCTCATACCAGTCGTGACACCACTCCCGCACGTTTCCCGCCATATCGAAGAGGCCCCAGGAGTTCGCCTGCTTCTCTCCCACGGGGTGAGTCCTTCCACCTGAGTTTGCGCAATACCAGCCTATGGTGTCTGCGTTGTCGTCGTTGGCCGAGCACGTGGCACACATGCTGGTATCGCTATCACCACTGTAGTAGGCCGTCTTCGTCCCCGCACGGTAGGCGTACTCCCATTCAGCCTCTGTTGGCAGCCGGTAACCAGGGCAGGTGTAGACCCCTGGGCCGCTGTAGGCTGGCACCTCATCACAATTGAGGGTCTCGCCACTGCTCGTGCATGTGTAGCAGAGGGCGCTGCCAGCGTTGCTGGAGAGCGCATTGCAATAGGCCACCGCCTCATCCCAGCTCACCATCTCCACAGGACAGTTGCTACCACATTGAGTAAAACTGGCCGGGTTATAGCCCATCAACGATGCAAACTGCCCCTGCGTCACCTCAGTGACCTGCATCTCGAAACCATGAGTCAACGTCACCTGGTGATCATCCTCGTCAACGCCCCCGCATGGCTCATCCCATGGTGCGCCCATGGTGAATTTACCTTTGGCAATAGTCGCCCATGCCGTGGGAACGACACCCCAATCGGGGGTAACGACACCCCGATCGGGGGTAACGACACCCCAATCGGGGGTAACGACACCCGCATCGGGGGTAACGAGATCATCGGGGGTAACGAGATCCGCATCGGGGGTAACGAGGTCATCGGGAGTAACGAGACCATCGTGTTGACCGATCGGTCCTTCGCTCTGCGGCCCATCCCAGGAACTGTCAACCGAGAGTATGTCGGCGCCGAGATCTGGCGTCTGGGCCGACCCATAGGGAGCAATCTGCTTGCAGCTCACCAGCGAGAAGGAGAAGCCCACCCAAGCGACCCACTGAAGCAAAATGCCCAAAGCCCACACACCCAAATTGTATCAACGTACGTCGACACAGACCAGCGCCCTGGTTCAGTCGCTGCACGCAGGCTGCCAAGGCACACCCTTGCAGACCAGCACATGCCTGGTCCCTGGATGTTGGCCATAACAGCGGTCATGGCCCGGCGTGATTGGGACGCCCTCGCGACGTCGCCACAGCCAACCCCAGCACCAGCCCCTCGCTATGCCCCTGCGCTTGTTGCACCTCTAGCGCGAGGCGCCGCCCTCCCAGCCTCAACTCCAGGCCCAACGCGAGGCGCCGCGTCTTCTCCACTGGCGCTTTCCACAGCTGCCGCAGCCACACCACAGCGCGCGTCAGTGGAGCCCCTTGCACACGTTCGATGCGCCCATCCGAAATCCCGACTAGGACCTGTTCACCCTCACGCCGCAGCCGCGCTTTGGCCCCGAGCACAACGCGCGCACAGGGCGAGCTTGTCTTGGTGACGATCAGCTTCAAGGGGCGAGCGTCAGCGGCGCGCCAATCATAAGCCGGAAGGTGATCGCCAGCCGCCTGGGGCCGAAGCCTGCTGTCATAGCGCTGGGGCACAAGGCCACGACGCATAGCGTCGTTGCCGATCTCCGCCAGGGCGCTGCCCGAGACGGCGAATCGCACCCATGATGGGTGGGGCGGCAAGGGGCTGCGCCACCCACGCCTCACGGGCAATGAGGTGAAGACCGCCAGCCGCAGATGCGGCAGAGGCTTGGCGTAGGACGTGAAAATAGCGCGCTCTAGAGGGAGCTCGGGGAGCTTCAACTTCAGTCTGCCGACCTCTCCCAAGCGCTGGAACAATGTGCCGCGCAACAGTTTGTAACCATCAGCCGTGAGCATCGCGAGGAGCTGTTGACTAACCTCCAAGAGACGACCTCTTGGGATCAGGCGTCTCAGGGGTGCTGGGAGCTTCTTCTTCAGGACGTCGGAGATCTGCTCATGTGCTGCAGGCGCTAGTTCGATGCTCAGCCGCTCCAGATCCGCTGGGCGCACGGCCAGCACCAACTGTGCTCCTTCGAGGCGGGGCCGCAGCAACACCTGGGTGTGGGCGGCAGTCAGCTCACGGCTGCCCTCCCGCAGCGAGAGCGTCGCGCGCAGCCTGAGCCCTGGTCCCTCTGCTGGTAGAAGCATCGCGCGCTGCAAAACAACCGAAAGCCCACCCAAGCCGGGCACCAGCCGTGCGGCTGGTGGCATGGGCAACGCCTGCGGCCCAAGGTGCGCAAGCTCGGCGTCGAGTTCGCGTTGCAGCGTGGCAAGGGGCACGGTCATGAGCACATGCGGATGTTTTGTTGGGGCGCGCGTTGTCACCCAAGGGGCCCGTTGTGAAGGGCAAGTCGTCGCGCAACCGGCCAAGGAGCCAAGAAGAAGCAGGGCGCTGAAGCGTGCTGTGGGTGAGGGGCTCATCCGCCATCATACCCAGCAGGGCTGTGGAGCTTCCTTTATTGTGATCGAGTGCACAGCTTCGCCACTCGTCCCACGCTGTCCTAACCCACTGCGCACGCCGCTACGATCGCGTCCGCGATCTCTTGCGCCATGGGCTGAATCAGCGCCTCATCCAAGCCCTCGATCATCACCCGCGCCTTGCGCTCTGTGCCAGAGTAGCGCACCAAGATGCGTCCATCATCGCCAAGACGCGCCGCTGCGGCGCGGATCATCTTCTGCACCCCTTCAAGCTCTTCAATAGGCCGCTTCTCATCCACCATCACATTGACCAAGACCTGCGGAAAACGATCCATGCCAGCGGAGATCTCGGATAGCGGCTTCTGCTCTTGCACCATCACCCCGAGCACCTGCAACGCCCCAACCACACCATCACCTGTGGTCATATGGTCGAGGAAGATCAGGTGTCCGGACTGCTCCCCGCCCACGTTGAAGCCACCCCGACGCATCTCGTCCACCACATAACGGTCACCCACTGCGGTTCGGATGATGCGCCCCCCTGCTGCAGTTATGGCGCGCTCCAAGCCCATATTGCTCATTACAGTCGTGACGAGCGTGTCATGGGCGAGGGTCTTGGCTGCGAGCATCCTCTTGGCGATGAGCATCATCACGGCGTCGCCATCGACGACCTGCCCCTTTTCGTCCACCACAATCACACGATCAGCGTCACCATCGAGGGCGATGCCAATGGAAGCCCCCTCCTCGAGCACCAGCCGCTGCAATCGTTCCGGATGAAGCGCCCCACATTGCTCATTGATATTTCGACCGTCGGGCTGCACCCCCACCGCCACCACGTCGGCGCCGAGCTCCTCGAAGACATAGGGCGCCACGTGGTAGGCCGCCCCGTTGGCGCAGTCGACGACGATTTTGATACCATCGAGGACGCCTTGGCCCGGGAAGGTGCGCTTCAAGAACTCAATGTAACGGCCCCGCACGTCCTTGACCCGTGCGACTCGCCCCACGTTATCGGCCTCTGCACGATCCTCATCGAGTTCATCGGAGCTCATCAGCCGTTCGAGCTCCACCTCCACCTTGTCTGGGAGCTTGAACCCATCACTCGCAAAAATCTTGATGCCGTTGTCCTGATACGGATTGTGGCTGGCACTGATGACGATGCCGGCGTCAGCGCGCATACTCTTGGTGAGATGAGCGACCCCTGGGGTGGGCAAAGGCCCACAGAGAAGACACTCAGCGCCCATGGACGCGATCCCTGCCGCCATGGCGTTTTCGAACATATAGCAAGACAAGCGAGTGTCCTTGCCAACGACGATCCGCCGCGTCCTCAAACCTCCCGTGGATTTGAAGAGGTGGGCCACCGCGCGCCCAAGGCTCAAGGCGACCTCCACGGTCATTGGAGCGACGTTGGCCACGCCACGGATCCCATCTGTTCCAAAGAGCTTGCGCATCTATCCCTCCCTGCTGGTAACTTGTACGTTGGTTCACTTGCTTGGCGGTTGCCCTACGACAGCGATGCCCCCATAGGCGCTCCTCAGCGCATTAGACACAACCACCGCTTGATGAAGCTCACGAACATCATGAATCCGTACAGCGTCTGCTCCGAGCGTAATGGCCACGGCTACTGCCGCCGCGGTGCCCATGATTCGCCCCGTACTCTGCTGGCGGGCGCTAACCTCCGCCGCCATAAGCGTGCCAATGAACGACTTTCGCGATGGCCCGACCATAATGGGGTGTCCTACGGCTTGACGTAGCAGCCCTGTTGCCGCGATCAACGCCACGGACTGTTCTGTGGTCTTTCCAAAACCGATACCAGGATCAATCCAGATACGATCGCTCTGGATACCCGCTGCGATAGCGCGCTGAGCTTGCTCTCGCAGCTCATCAGCCACCTCGGCCACAACGTCTTTGAAGCAAATACCATCCTGCATGGTGGCTGGCTCCCCTCGCAGGTGTCCCAAGATGACCGCTACGTCCAGGCTAGCCACCGTCTCAGCCATCTTTTCATCGAGGGCCATGCCGCTGATGTCGTTGACGATGCACGCTCCAGCGGCTACCGCTTGTCGCGCCACCTCAGCTTTGGTCGTGTCGATGGAGATGGGGATCGCAAGCTTCTCGTTCAAAGCCTCCACGACGGGCAACACCCGACGGAGCTCCTCCTCGACAGACACCCGCCCTGCGCCAGGTCGGGTGGACTCCCCGCCGATATCCAGCGCGTCCGCACCCGCAGCAGCCAAAGCGATCCCATGCTCCACTGCTGCTTGGGTAGCAAAAAACTGCCCACCATCAGAAAAGGAATCTGGCGTGGTGTTGATCACACCGAAGACATAGGCCCGCTTGAGGGCCCAGGTGTGTTGGCCCAAACGGGCGTCAGGCAAGAGCAAGCTCATGGCGGTTTACCCGGAGAGGAGGCTGGGATCAGCCACCAAAGAAATTAGACTCCACCCTCCTCTGTGGACAGACCTGTCTGCCCAAAGAGAGGTGTTTCTTTGCCATCATCATCATCATCGTCTTCCACAGGCTTGGAAGATGCAGCATCGGAAGATGGAGCCTTACTCGTCGACTCAGGCGCCAGCAGGATCTTGCCGGCCATAATCTCATCGATCTGCTCTGAATTGAGTGTCTCGTGCTCGAGGAGTGTCTCGGAGAGTCGCTCCAAATTATCACGTTGACCCTCGAGAATATCCCACGCTTGCTTATACGACTCGTCGACAATCGCCCGCACTCCAGCGTCGATGCCTTCAGCCGTCTTCTCGCTATAAGCATGGGTGCGGGTAATCTCGCGGCCAAGGAAGATCGACTCTTCCTTCTTGCCATAGGCGATGGGACCAAGCTTCTTGCTCATGCCCCATTCGCAGACCATCTTATGAGCAATACCTGTGGCGCGCTCGATGTCATTGCCCGCGCCCGTGGTAAGACGACCGAAGACGATCTCCTCGGCGATGCGGCCGCCCATGAGGATCGTGATCATATTCCGAGCATAGTCTTCATCCATGCTCAGGCGGTCTTCTTCTGGAAGCTGCTGGGTCAGCCCCAACGCCTGCCCCCGGGGAATGATCGTCACCTTGTGCACGGGGTCGACGTCCTTGAGGGATTTAGCCACCAGCACATGCCCAGCTTCATGATAGGCAGTGTTGCGCTTTTCCTTCTCAGAGATGAACATTGACCGGCGCTCGGAGCCCATCAGGATCTTGTCCCGAGCGTATTCAAAGTCGTCCTGGTCAACCTTCTCTTTGTCCGTGCGAGCGGCATAGAGCGCGGCCTCGTTGACCATATTCGCCAAATCCGCTCCTGAGAAACCAGGGGTCCCGCGGGCGAGCACCATCAGGTCGATATCGTCCACCACAGGGGTGCGCTTGGTGTGGACCTGAAGGATGGCCTCTCGGCCCCTCACATCGGGTCTGGGCACAATGACGCGGCGATCGAAACGCCCAGGACGCAGCAGCGCAGGGTCCAAGACATCGGGTCGATTCGTGGCGGCGATCAAGATCACGCCTTCGTTGGACTCGAAGCCGTCCATCTCCACCAGCAGCTGGTTGAGGGTCTGCTCGCGCTCGTCGTGACCGCCACCAAGGCCAGCCCCGCGGTGACGCCCCACTGCATCGATTTCATCAATGAAGATGATGCAGGGAGCGTTCTTTTTGCCCTGCTCGAAGAGGTCTCGCACACGCGAAGCACCAACACCGACGAACATTTCGACAAAATCAGAACCCGAGATCGAGAAGAAAGGTACACCCGCTTCACCGGCGATGGCACGGGCGAGGAGGGTCTTGCCTGTGCCGGGGCTACCCGTCATCAACACACCCTTGGGGATCTTTCCACCAAGCCGCGTGAACTTCTTTGGGTCCTTGAGAAATTCGACGATCTCCTGGACCTCTTCCTTGGCCTCCTCTGCTCCAGCCACATCGGCGAAGGTCACCTTATTTTGGTGATCGGAGAGCAACTTAGCCTTGGACTTGCCAAAGCTCATCGCCTTACCACCGCCTGCTTGAAGCTGGCGCATAAAGAAGAAGAAAATCACAAAAAGAAAGATCATGGGTAGCCAGGAGATGATCACGGACTGCCAAAAAGATCCCTCTTCGCGCTCCTCGATGGCGTAAGGGATACTCGCTTTGTCGAGTTTCTCCCGCAGCTTGCTGTCGAGGCCCTGGCCTACTGTCGTCACGACCTTCCCGGCAGGCTTGGCGAGGGTGACCCTGTAGCGGCCGCCCTTAATCACCACCTTCTTGATCTTGCTCGGATCTTTTTCAACGTACTGGATAAACTGGGAAAAATCGATCGTTCCGCCGCTCTTTTCCGGTGTGGTAAAGAGGCTGTAGATGCTGATGAACATCAAGATCAGCAACACCCACAGCAGCAGCGTCTTATGGGATTGTTTCAAAGAACCCCTCCACCCTGCACAGTATTAGCTCTTGGGCACAGCCAGTCAACTCGCATAGTCCAGCTCACAACACACTCCAAGGCAGGCGAGATCACGAAGATATCGCAAACTTCCAAACCAACGTTCCTGCGGCGGGCGTCCAACCCACGGCACGTCTAATGCCGATGACCAGCACAGGCTCACCATTGTGCCCCACCACGGCACACTGTGCACGCATCGCTTGCTCCATCTTCACATCAATGAAGATACGAGAGAGCCGCCGCGTTTCTTGCGTTCCAATACGCATTCGCTCTCCAACAAGCGGCCCTCGCAGCACCAACTCACCCGACAATCTCTCTTTTGGCAACTCATTGACGGCTCCCGTGCTCGCCCCCTCGGAGACGAGCACGGCGAGGTTGGGGCGCAATACGTAGCGGCCTGGGCCCCGGATGGGCAGCTCTGCTAGTGATAGTTGCGCCTTTTCCGCATCTTTGGCCAAAAGAACCATCTTTTGGTAACGGAGTTCGATGCGCAAGCCAGGAAGATCGATGCCACGGCTCCCGCTCTTCTTCCAAAGCGACTCTATCTGCTCTACATGCACACCTTGAAGCCTCCGAGTGCTGCCCACAGCTCTTGCATAGACCCGGCGAAATAGGCTGGGAAAGACATCGTCGCCCACACCCTCCAAATTAACACGAGCAAGCTCTCCTTCCTCTCCCGCGGTCCAGCGTTCGGCCAATAGCGCGTCCATGGCACCTTCCAAGGCCGCACGGTCTCGTCGCATGTTCTCAGCCAAACGGGCGAGCCCCTCCACCACTCGTGGATTGGACTGCTCGAGCAGCGGGATCCACGCGTCTCGTGCTCGGGAACGCAAGTAGCGAGGATCGCGATTGCTCGGGTCCTCGAGAACCTCAAGCGCGCGTTGATGGAGGTGAGCCAGGATCTCTCGCCGCCTAACCTGGAGCAATGGACGAATGAAACGGCCTCGGCGGGGCGCCATACCCGCCAAACCCGTCGCCCCCGTCCCACGCACTAGGCGCATCAAGAGCGTCTCCGCCTGATCATCCGCGGTATGACCAAGCGCCACCAGCGAGAGCCCCCTCTCCCGAGACCTCTGATCCAACGCATGGAGGCGGGCCTCGCGAGCCCGTTCTTGCACGTTCCCCCCGCCTTCGAGCCGCAAATGTTTCACGAACACCGGAACGCCCATGCGCTCTCCAGCTAAGATGGCGTGTTCTGCCTCCTGATCCGACGCTGAACGAAGCCCATGGTGAAGGTGCATGGCCTCCAGCGTCCACCGCCGCGACGACGCCAAGGTGCAGAGCACGTCGAGCAGAGCGGTGGAGTCAGGCCCACCCGAAAAGGCGACCAATATCGAGCTAGAGGCTGGGATCAGCCCCTCAGCGTCGATCCACGCCTCAACCGCCGATGGGAGTACGATATCTTCATCGCACATGCTGCAGAGCGTCATAGCCGTGACCCTTCGCATCAATTGGAGGACCTCAATTGACATCTCACCTCCCTGGCGTCAACTTCCCCCCTTGCCTGAATGGGATCCCAGCATGGAAAACGACCAAGAACACGACAACGAAACCACCGCTATCTCCTGGCTGAGCGGAGGCGCGGGCGGCTCAGAGCCTGTCCTGGACGCCCTGCCCAGCCCTCCGAGTATGCAGATCCTCGATGCTCTGCTCGAGGGTGGGTCGAGGAAAGTGCACGCCTTAGCCAGCACCACCTTGCACCGCGTCATCGCAGAGATCGGGCTGATAGATGCTCACGAATTGCTCGAGCTAGCCGAGCCCGAGCAGGTGCGTGAGTTGATCGATCTCGAGGCATGGGATGGCGATCGCGCCGACATCGAGACCCTCCTGGATTGGAGCCAGGCGCTCTCCTTTCTGAGCGACGAGATCGGTTCGCGACACCTATGGGGCCTCGACGTGGAACTGCTGGCCTTCCTGCTCAGAACACAGACGCGCCTTTACCTCGCTCAGCGTGACGAACTGCCCGAAGAAGCAGAGGGCATGTTCTACAAGACGCCTGACGGCTGGTTCGTGATCGACCTCATCTGTGAAAACGAGCTACGGGCTGAGCAGCTCATGGCCATGATCGAGAAGCTCTACCGCGACGACGCGCAGCGGATCCGCACCCTACTGCAAAATGTCATGTGGGAGCTGCCCAGCGAACTTGAGGAGGGCGCCTTGCGCTGGCGCACAGGACGTTTGGAGGATCTTGGCTTCGAAGCCCCCCTCGAGGCCCTGCGGGTCTATACCTATCTCGCCCCTTCGAGCGTGCTGCCTGACGAGGGCACGGCTGACCGGGCGCTCCGATCCGATCCCGAGCCCATGGGCGACGCTGATGCGGAGAGCCTGGCACCGCTGCTTACCACTGGTTTCTTTCCCTCAGCCCTCGCTGAACTGGAGCCTGGTGAGCAACAACGAATCGCCCAGGCCCTCACGCTGCTCGCCAATCGAGTGCTCTCAGCGGACCGGGTCAACCCAACGGACAGCGAACACGCCTCTCATAGTCTTGCCATGCTGCGCGGGCGCTTGAGCCTAGGGCTCGAGCACATCTGTCAGGGGGAGAGCGCGCGAAGCGCTTCGGTCCTCGCGCACGTGGCACTGGCTCGCATCGCCCGGGTGGGACACAGCCTAGTCCTTGATGCCGCCCAGCCCGCCCGCGACGCTACCCGTGATGGGCAATGGGGCCGTGATGGTGGCAAATTAGACTTGCTCCCCCCCCTCTTGCAGCGACAACTCTCCCTTCTTCTCGCGAGCCGCCCGCTTTTGGGGGTAGACGATCCGCCACGTCCCTTTGAGTTCCTCCGCGATATCAAAGAGGCCCAAGGGTGGATCGCCCAAGCCCTCGATGCCGCCACCCTTGTTCCTCTGGACGCGCGCCCAGAGACGATCCCTGACGGGATTACCCTCGCCGACCTCTATCGCACCACTGTGGTCAATCGCGTCCTCGAACGCTCTGACACACCCCTGGACGAGAACGCGGTCGTTGCCCTGATCTCCGAGCACCGTAACCCAAACGCGCGCTCTGGCCTCTCAGACGCCATCATCGACGCAGCACGCAACCTGATGCAGGAGCGCATGCCATCTGGGCGCGACCTGGTGGCACCCGCTCAACTCGTAGAGCATTTTTTCGAAGAGTTGGGCCAGACGCTCGCGCCCCTCTCTCCACGAGACATCGATTTACGCTTCATGACCGGACTTGTCTTCAAGATACCGGAAAAATAACGAATTTTGGGCGTTCGCTCTCCAGCTGCTCGCTTGACAGCCTCGCCCTCCTGTTCTAGACAGCGCCCTCGGGAATAGACCCATCTCAGGGAGGGTTGGCCGGCCATGTCGACCATCGAATCCAGTACGCCGAACCAAACGCAGTCGTCTGACGACGCCATGATCCGCGTCAACGAGCTTGGAAAGCGTTACGGCAAGTTCAAGGCTCTGCAGGGCATCACCTTTGAGGTGCCGCGTGGTCAGGTCCTCGGCTTCCTTGGCCCCAATGGGGCGGGGAAGACCACCACCATGAAGATCCTCACCTGCTTTTTGGCCCCCTCGGCAGGGTCGGCCTTTGTGGGCGGGTACTCCATCGCAGAACAGTCTCTGCAGGTTCGGAGGCTCCTCGGCTACCTCCCAGAGGATACGCCAATCTATCCGGACATGACCGTCCTCGAGTACCTCGAGTACGTGGGAGATATCCGCGGTGTCGAATCCGGTCTGCGTCGGCGCCGCATCGGCGACCTTGCAGAGATCTGCGGGCTCATGAAGGTGCTCAGTCGACCGGTTGGACACCTCTCTAAGGGGCTTCGCCAGCGAGCGGGGTTGGCTCAAGCGCTCTTGCACGATCCTCCCATCCTGGTCCTCGATGAGCCCACAAGTGGGCTCGACCCCAACCAAATCGTCGAAATCCGCCAGCTGATCCGCCACATCGGCGAAGAAAAGACGGTCATCCTCTCCACTCATATCCTCCCCGAGGTTCAGGCTACCTGCGGCCGAGTGATCATCATCAATGAGGGGCGCCTCGTGGCCGATGGCACCCCCGACGAGCTTGCCTCACAGCAACACGACAACAGCTATCATGTTGTCTTCGACGCCTCTGGCTTCACAGCCTCTGGCCAAAGCGACGAGGCGATCCAAGAACAACTCGAAAGAGTGCCCGGCGTGCAAAGTGTCGCATCTACCAGCCCGAACGAAGGCGAGTTCTCCTTCACCATCAAGGGTGAGAGCACCCTCGACCTCCGCAAAGAGATCTTCTGCTGCGCACGCGACAATGAGTGGATCTTGCTCGAACTTCAGCGTCGCCAGCTCAGCTTGGAAGACGTATTCCGACGGCTCACACGTTGAGCCTCCACCCAAGGGACGGAGCGACGTCGATGCGCAATATCCTGACTCTTGGCCGCCGCGAGCTCGGCGCCTATTTCAATTCCCCCATCGCCTATATTGTGATCCCAGCTTACCTGCTGATCACAGGTTACCTGTTCTTCTCGCAGGTCTTCCTGGTGGGAGATGCCTCTTTACGAGACTTCTTCGGCACTGCGCCACTGCTCTTCATCTTCTTTCTGCCGGCGATCACCATGCGTCTGCTGGCGGAGGAGAAGCGCACGAAGACCATTGAGCTGTTGATCACCATGCCCGTAACCGATTGGCAGGTCGTCCTAGGTAAGTTCTTGGGGGCCCTCGGGGTGCTCCTGGCTGCCCTGGCCTTGACCCTCGTTTATGCCTTCACGCTCTCTTCCATGGGCACCCTCGATTGGGGCATCGTCAGCGCTGGTTACGTGGGGCTGGTCTTGCTTGGTGGGACCTATATCGCCATTGGCCTGATGGCCTCCAGCTGGACGCGACACCAGGTCGCCGCCTCCTTGATAACATGGGCTATCACCTTCACCCTCTATCTGGGCGGCAAGCTCGTCCCCATGATGCCGAGGGCTCTGGCCCCTGCGGTGGAGTATCTCTCCCTCGACAGCCACTTTGTTAACATCTCGCGCGGTGTCCTCGACACACGCGATGTCATCTACTACCTCTCGCTGATCGGCGTCTGCCTCTTCCTCGCAGTCCAGTCGCTCGACAGTCGCCGCTGGCGATAGGAGGCGGTCATGAGCAAGCTCAGCAAAAGCACCAACGCGATCCTCTACGCATCCCTCGTCATTGGCAGCGTCATCCTATTCAACATGATCGTCGCCAAGAAGTTCATGCGCCTCGATCTCACCGCGGATGGCGTCTATACCATCAGCGCTGCGTCCAAGAAGCTCGTCAGGGGCCTACCGGATCGTCTCACCATCAAGGCCTTCATCACCCCAGACCTCCCTCCGCGCGTCAAGAACCTCGCCCGCTACATGGCGGATATGGTCCTTGACTATGCCGCCCACTCTCAGGGACGCATCGACGCTGAGGTCATCCACGTCGCCACAGATGACCAGGCGGCGAAGGATGAAGCCACGCGCTTCAAGATCAAGCCGATCAAGATCGGACAATATGGGACCTCCAAGACCTCAGTGCAGCTCGCCTACCTTGGTTTGGCCTTCCAATATGGCGGAAAGATCGAGGTCCTCCCCCCCACAGTGTCCGTCAACGATCTCGAGTACCAGATCTCTTCCACCATTCGCCGCATGGTGCGCGAAAAGAAGCTCAAGGTTGGCGTCACCAGCGGACATGGCGAACCCACCCCCCAGCGTGGTCTCGCCAACGCCAAGCGCTATCTCAAAGATTACGAGGTCGTCAACGTCGACCTCACAGAGGGCAAGAAGCCCATCCCCGATGACATCGCCGTCCTCTTGGTCGTAGGGCCCAAGAAACGCTTCGCCGAGCGTGCCCTCTACGAGATGGACAAATTTCTGATGAGCGGACGGGGCATCGCTTTCTTCCTCGACGGCATGATCCTCGAGACGCCGCGAGGAAACTTCAAAGGCCAACAACCGCCGAAGATCGCCCGCACAAACGTCACAGGCCTCGAGCCGATGCTGGCCCACTATGGTGTCAAGCTCACCGCTGACATCGTGATGGACAGACAGAACCGGCCCCTTCCCCTAGTCGCAGCCAACGGGCGCGCGGTGCTCGTCAATCATCCCGCCTTTCCTGTGGTGACAGACCTCTCCAAAGAAGTCCCCATCACGAAGTTCCTCAAGCGTCTCTTGATGGTCTTTCCAAGCTCTCTCGAGTTGGTGGGAGACGGAAAGGATTCGAAGTCTGGTGTGCAAGCCACAGTGCTCGCGCGCAGCACCGCGGCAAGCTGGTCACACACTGGCTTCTTCCTTTTCAACCCCATGCACCGGCCCAAGGAAACCAAGACCGTTGGCCCCTTTGAGCTGGGCTACCTTCTCAAGGGCACCTTCGCGAGCTTCTACTCTGGACGTGCAACACCAGAAGCAGGCGCCCCCCAGCCGCCACAGGCCAAAGCCCCCCAGCCAACACGCACCAAACGTGCCCCTACATCAGCGCGGATCGTCGTGGTGAGCGACGCTGACTTCGTGCAAGACGCCTATCTACGCCTCAACCCTGACAACCTGCTGATGCTCCTCAACTCCGTCGATTTCCTGGCGCAAGACGAATCACTCATCGCCATCCGCTCCAAGAAACAAACACGACGCCCCCTCGAGCACAAAGAGGACGCGGACATCACCTTCGCCAAATGGGCCAACATCCTTGGGGTCCCGCTGCTCTTTCTGGCGCTGGGCTTTGTGCGCTGGCGCATGCGCGCGAGTGCCCGCCTACGCAGCGCTGAAGACCTCATCGCTCAACACATGCTCTCCCGTCCGGCGCCTGTCCCAAAGAAGGCGCGGTCGGAGAAGACCAAAGCGCCACCAAAGGATGATGACCGAGCCAAAGACGGCGAAGAGAGGCAGAGCTAGACCATGGAACGCAGGAACCAAGTCGCTCTCGGCATAGTCCTCCTCCTCGGGGTCACCGTCTTCTTCCTCTATCGCGCCCCCGAGCGTGGGGAGCGCGTCGGGGAACGTGCCCGCCCTGTGCCCAAACTGGCCAAAGAGCAGATCAAGAAGGTGACGTTGACGTCTAAGGGAAAGACCGTGACCCTCCAGCGGCGAAAAGAGCGCTGGTATGTCACGACCCCTGCAGACTCCCCCGCCGACAAATACGCGAGTGAGACGTTACAACGCAAGCTCGAAGAACTCACATTTGGAGATCTGATCACCGAACGCAAAGAAAAACACGCTGCCTTCGAGGTGGGCGCAGACAAAGCCGTACGGGTTCAGGTCTCAGATGACAAGACCGTCCTCGCCGACTTCTACCTCGGCAAAGCTGAAACTGGCTTCACCATGTTTCGTAAGCATGGTGAAGACAAAGTCTATCAGGCAGTTGGGTTCCTACGCAGCACCTTCGACAAGGAGGCTCGACTGTGGCGCGACCGCCGCATCCTCGCGGCGAAGCGCGAAGACGTACGCCAGGTTGAGTTCGTCACAGCCGCTGGCACCGCGACGCTGAAACGCAGCGGGCCCAAGGCAGCCTGGACGGTGGAGAACACCCCGGTTCCGTTGCCAAAGCTCGACGAAGGCGCCATCAACAACGCCCTGGCCGCCCTGCAGTCCCTCAGCGCCTATGACTTTGACGACACGATCAGCGCAGAAGACGCAGGCCTCGAGCCACCCCAGGCGAGCATCACCTTGAGCCTCGAAGGAGGGTCGAAGGTGAAACTCTTGGTGGGGAAAAAGGGGAAAGAGCACACCTGGGTCAAGGGTTCTGCACAGTCGCAAATATTCATCGTGAAGCATCATTCACTCAAGTCATTGGTACTCCGACCGGTGGACCTCAAAGACAAGACAGTCCTCACCTTCGACAAGGACAAGCTCCTCTCGGTGCATTTGGAGCAGTTGCAAGGTGCCTCCCCTCAGCGCGTGCTCCTCGAGAGGAAAGACCTCGGATGGACTGGCAACGGAAAGAAGATCGCGAGCATCAAGAAGATCACAGCCGCCGTCAAAACACTCTCGAAGCTCAAGGCCCACGCCTTCGCCCAACATCAGGCAGAAGAACTAGGCCTCACCAACCCCTTGTGGCGCCTCACCTTGAAGCTCGCTGATGGGTCAACCCACGTGTTGCAGGTGGGTGGTGTGAACAAAGAGGGCTCCCATGGTGCCCAAATCGACGGAAGTGAAGATATTTTCTTGTTGCGCAAGCATACTCTCGACCAATTCTTGCTCGAACCCTCGAAATTTCAATAAAGACACCACCCCCTCCTCCGTTGACACGTGAAGAGGGAGGCCCCTATACTCCTGATTTTCAATGCAAAAAGGCAGCTCGGATGAAGCTCTATAAGGCTCGGATTCCAACCATAGCCAACGACATCATTACCCAGCTTCGCAAAGACGGTGACATTGAGGTCACCAACGGTGAGGAAGCTGAAAAAGACATTCAGAGCGTGCTGGCGGAGTACCTTCGTCTCGACCGTTTGATCGTTGAAAAGACGAAAGACCAGCTGGAACAACGCGGTCTCTCCCACGGGATGTTTGGCCGCGTTCGCCGCAGCATCGCCGAGAAGATGGACTTCGGCCTGGGGGAAGAAGGCATCACCTGGATCTGCAATCAGGTCCTCGAAACCTTCATGCAATCGAGCTTCATCGAGGAGATCTTCGCGGCCGACATCGAAATGCGGCGAAAGATGGCAGGTATCCTCAAACGCCATATGATGGTCGACGACGAACTTGACGAGGAAGTGCGTCTACGGATCAAGAACCTTCAAGAGGGGTCCAACCATTGGGACGTCGAATACGCGAAGGTCCTCGAGCAAATAAAGCGCAAACGTGGCCTCGAACGATAGGTTTCGTCACCATGGTTTTTGTTGCTAGAGGTTTCGTTGCCAGGGGTGAGGCGTGGCAAGCGCGCTAGTCTATATCGAACTCCATCAAGGTGCTCCAACCAGCGCATCACTGGTATGCTTGAGCCTTGGGCGCGAAGTGGCCACACACTATGGTGCGTCACTCTATGCTGTAGCCTTATGCGGCCAGGCGCCAGAGATTGGCGTGATGGAGGACAAAGGCCTGGTGTCCCTCCTTTCGGACCATGGGGCCGATAGAGTGGTCCTGGTCACCAATGAGGCGCTGGCAATGCCAGCTCTCCACGCAACACATGGGCCTGCGCTGCTCACAGCCTGCGAGCAGTTCCCCCCCCAACTGGTGATCTTGCCCAATTCAGCCGCGGGACGCGACATGGGCCCTCGGCTGGCCATGGAGCTAGGCGGATTCTTCGTTGGCTCCACACGACTCGTCTCTGATGTTGAGACCAAGACCAACGTCACCGAGTTCTTCCTGCGCCGCACACTCTTTGGGCGGGGTTTGCACCAACGACTCGCGCTCTCCGGCGCACAACGCCCCCTGGTGCTCTGTTTGGACACTCACGGTCGTGCTCCTTTGGCGCTTGGCGATGATGAAGCAGAGGTCGTGGTGCTGCAGGCTCCCACACCGAGCCCGAGCCCCCTCGAATTGGACCATTCGCGACCCACTCCCCAACCTCCTGGTCCCCGCTTGATTATTGGAGCTAGCGCAGCTCTCGAAGCAGAAGACCACCCTGGACTTGAACAACTCGCCGACCTCTTGGGGGGAGAATTCATGCCCCATGCAGACGCTGCAGCCCAAGGACCTCTTCCAGAGGGCACGATCTACCTCGCTTGTGGTGCTAGCGCCGAGAAACACATGGCAACGTTGGCGCCGGACACACGTGTTCTAGCTGTCAACCACGACGAGCAATGCCCCATTTTTCGCCTGGCCGAGGCTGGCCTCTTGGCCGAAGCTGGCAGTGTCTTGCGGGACCTCCTCAAGGTCTTGACCCTTGGCGATGGGCAAGACCAACCGGACCAAAAGAATTAGGAGGATTCTGTGCGCGTTGTCGTGCTCATCAAATCCACTCAGGACAGGCCCGAGGGAGACGCCAAGGGAGAGAGCCCCACAGCAGCCCCTCGCGAGCTGGCTCCTTGTGACTTGGCCGCCCTCGCTTGGGGGCGGAAGCTGGTCAGCGACCCCAATGACCTCACGGTGCTCACGGCGGCGCCTCCCTCCAGTGACCCAGTGTTACAACGAGCCCTGGAGCATGGCGCTGGGCGTGCTTGCAGGGTTTGGATGACGACCCCCCAAGACGCGCACGAGGTTCAGCCCAACCCCCGCGCCATCGGCGAACTGCTGGCTGCCACCCTAGAGCGGATTGGCTATGACCTCGTGATCGCAGGGTCTCGATCAGCAGACTGGGACAGCACGATCACCCCCGCGGCGGTTGGCTTCTACCTGGGCGTGCCCCACGTCAGTGGGGTCACAGAGGTGGAGGCCCTCACAGAGAACGAGGTACGACTGACCCACCCTCGTGAACATGAAGTGCTCTCCCTCAAACTCAACCTCCCTGCGCTCATCGCCACCTGTGCGGGACCAGGCTCTTTTCAGCCGGGCCAGGCCTCTGAAGAAGTGCCCCCTGAGATCGAAGTGATCAACGACGTTGACCTCGCCTTCGAGCTTGAGGACCCATCGCCCTACCACGAACTCCCCGCTGATATCGAGCACAGCGCTCCACGGCGCCTGGCGAATAGTGAAGAGCTCCTCGACA
Source organism: Deltaproteobacteria bacterium (assembly GCA_019314525.1). Lineage (GTDB taxonomy): Bacteria > Myxococcota_A > Polyangia > JAFCZD01. Next base: position 1,419 of record JAFCZD010000037.1, on the reverse strand, counting down.
CCCTACGCCGCTGGCGAGCCACCTTGTGACGGCTGGGCCCGTGACGCCTTGGCCCCTGGCGCCGCTTCTCGAAGCACAAACAATCGCTATCATCGGCGCAGACGCCCACGTCAGCGCGCCTCTGCGCCGTAAGGGACGGGGGGCAGTTGACTTTTCCCTCATCGCCGTGGGCAGCGAACTTCAGGACACCTCAGCTGCGAACACACATCTCCACGTTGGCGCGCATCCAGATGAGAACCACATTCCATTGGATGGCGCCATCTGGCGCCCCGGCCTCGAGTTCAATATTCGCTATCAGCAAGAGCAAGAGCAAGAGACGACCAGTGACCAGCGCCCTGCCCTGCTCTTCGCTGACACCCCAGGGCTGCTGCGCGCCCTCCTCTCGCGTGGCGCGGAAAGTGGCGTTCAGTTCACAGCAGCCATTTCCTTGGGGGAACACAGCGAGAGACGTCATTGGCATGCTCTACTCAGCGCGGCCATGGACCTCACCTCTACGCCGCTGCTCTATTTCGTCCTTCAACGTAAGGCGACGGTGGAGGCGCTGCTGAAGAAACTCGCCGGCACCCTATTAACACCACCGCTGGCGCTGCTCTTACCTGGTCAGGATCTTGATAGTGGCGACCAAGGACGGCTCTGCGCTGCTGGTATCCCAGCCTTCAGCCAGCCCGCTCAGCTCTTCGCTGCCCACAACTTGCGACAAAGGGCGCTGGAACCCTCAACCGGGCAGGTCTTGGCCCTTGCTTCACAGGCCGCTGAAGCGCCGCTGCTGGAAGTAGCCCTTCGCGAAGCAAGGCTGCGCCCAGCATCCCCCCCCGAATTGGCCCTCGAGACACATCATCCCGTCTTCATCGCGCCCAGTCGACAGTACAAACTCGGGCGCGCGATGCGAAAAATCCCAAAACCATGTTTTGACGTGATCCTCTCCTGTGGACGGGTGCCCCAAGCAGAAGGCGTGAACACGTTGCATCTATCCCTCGACGATACTGGCACCACCGAGAGCGTGCTTCACGGCCTGCGAGCCCTCCTCGACGCGGGTGTAGGGGTGGCCTCCGTAGCATGCCGAGGCCCTGTGACAGAACTCTTAGATGAGGCGGAGCTTGTGGACGAGGCGCAGACCGTCGACGTTCTGAGCAGCCTCGGACTACCCTGCGCACCCCACGCGTTCGTGACGTCTGCCTCCGCGGCGGCTCGCGTCGCCCGCCAAAGCCCTCTGCCCTTGCGCCTGCGAGCCATTGGGCCCAGCTTCGCGTCTCCTGGTGCATGGGGTGGTCAACACGATGGAGTGCGAGGGCCCGCGGCCACACGACAGGCCTTTCAGGACATTCACTTCGCATGTCAGGACCGGGATCCGAGCGTGTCGCTCATCGCGGTGCTGGTGGCTCCACGGGCGGCGCTCCCCGAGATTCGTATGGTTTGCGA
>JAFCZD010000868.1 GCA_019314525.1 Deltaproteobacteria bacterium | reverse complement strand
GGGGGCGTTCACGAGGCTGTCTGCGCGACCACGGGCGACGCCCTACTCGAGCCCCAATGCGATGGGGTGGCGCATGAGTGCAAGCAGACCTCTATCGATTGTGGCAGCTACTTCTGTGCGGCCCAAACAGGCGCCGATGCTTGCGCTACGGGCTGCATGCAGCATAGCGATTGCCCGAGCGGCATTTGCGACCTGCACTTTGGGCGGCTCAACCAATGCGTGCCCGAGGGCGAGGTGTGTTTTGTGAGCACGGTGCATTGTGCAGCGTCAGGCGGGGTTGGATCGCGCGCCAACCCCTATTGCCGCATTGGCAATTGTGTCGCGGGTGGCCATACCTATATCTCGGTGGATGACGGTGTCTATCAGGAGTCTGTGCGGCTACAGGTGGATACCTTGTTGGTTGCCCCAGGAAGCACGCGACCGGCATCCACAGGTGTGAGAGCGAAGATCGAGGCTCCGCGCAACTACGCCATCACCACCAACGGGCGCAAGCTGGGTCTCTACGGCTTCGAGTTGACCCACGCGGTGAACGCAGAAGCTCCAACAGCGCTGCTCCTGGGGGCTGGTGCGGGAATCACCGTCGACTCCTCTTATATTCACCACGGATACGCGCAATGCGTGAAAGTGGATGCTCCTCTGACCATTCGCCACTCTTCTATCGACTGGTGCGCGTTGGGTGGAGTGGAGGCGAGTATGGATGTGACCCTCGAAGACTCATGGGTGATGTGGAACAGCTTCGGTGGCAAAGCACCAGGCATTGAGTCAGAGCAGGGCCGACTGAAGATGGTGCGCACGCGCGTTGAGGGTAACGGGGCAGGGGTCAAGGTCGTCGGGGGCAGCCTGGCGATGGAGAATTGCTCGGTCTCCAATAACGTCCGCTACGGAATCAGCCTGGACGCCGCCTCTGGTTCAAAGCTCTTCCCCAGCCATATTCGAGGAGGGTTGATCGTGGGCAATTGGGGGCTCGGTATTGTGGCGACAAGAACTGAGTTCATGGTCATCAACGTCACCCTCGCCCACAACAACACCGAGAGCCAAACGCAGGTGCTTTGCAATGATAGGATCTCCTTCGAAAACTCGATCATCTGGGACACCGAGCCCGATGTCTTGCCCTACGCCGGCACCCAATGCATCTTCTCTCATAGCAACGTTCAAGGCCTGAACACCTCGGGCACCACCAACATCAGCGCCGACCCCCAGTTCGTGACCAACAGCTACACCCTCATGGGCAGCAGCCCCTGTATAGACAGCGGCAATAACCAAGCCTTCGGCATCGCCAACAACAGCGGTTTCAACGACGGCCCCTTCACCAAAGACCTCGCCGGCGCCCCGCGCATCAGCAACACCACCATCGACATGGGCGCCTACGAGTACCGCTAGATTACTTAGTCCCCGCTGGATCGATCTCAAGAAGCTGGCTCACCTTGACCGCACGAAGGAGCCTCGGCTTTTGTCATCTACAATCCGCTGTCATTTAGTAAATGACAGTGCTATAAACATGCCATGGGCACGCTCGATCCCTACCTCGACCATCTCGAACAAATCGATGGCATCACCATTCACGAGGTGAGGACCACCGCAAAAGATGCGCTGGGGTCAAACGTCGACGCCACGATCACGCTTCGAACTAAGTTAGGTTTGCACCACCTCTTGGTGCTTGAGTACCGAAGCCACCTCACTCATCAAACGGCCGACCCTATTGTCGCCCAAGCGCTACGTGAGCCCAACCAGGACCTCCTGCTCCTCGCTCCGAGCATCGGTGCCCCCTTGGGCGCGAAACTGGCCCAATCGGGCATCAACTACCTCGACCGCAATGGCAACTGCCACATCGCGCTCAGTACACTTCATATCCATATCGAGGGGCGTAGAGCACGAGCACGGCCGTCCACCAGCAAAGGGCTTCGTAGCGCTGGATATCAGGTGCTCTTCTGCTTCCTTGCACAACCAGAGCTCATTAACGCGCCCCTACGGTCCGTCGCAGCAGCGGCCGGCGTGAGCCGACAGCCCGCTTCCGATACAAAACGACGCCTCCTCGACGAAGAGTATCTCGTCAAGACCAAGAATACGCTCCGTTGGGTCCCACGACGCCAGCAGGATGCGCTGGGCTTGTGGCTACACGGCTATGAGACCATGGTTCGCCCTAGCCTCCTCCGCGAAACCTATCGAACAGCGGACGCATCACCCATCGATCTCGAAAGACGTATCATCTCGACCTTTCCCGAGATGGGTATCTCGGAGTTCCGCTGGGGGGGCTGCGCCGCAGGATTCCGGCTCGCAGAGTATTACCGAGGTGAGCGGACGGTGGTACACGTTCATACCACACCAAGCGAACTGCAAAGCAGACTCAGCATCCTATCCGACCCTCGCGGCAACCTCGTGCTCATGACGGCCTTCGGTGAGATCAACTGGCAGCCAACGCAAACGACAGAGGGCGATCAATGCAATGAAGAACAGACTGTTCATCCCCTCCTC
>JAFCZD010000867.1 GCA_019314525.1 Deltaproteobacteria bacterium | reverse complement strand
ACGCTGGCGTCTCCGCTCATATCGCCAAGGCCATCGGCGCCCCCGTAGACCTTGTGATGAGCTGGGGCGGAGGCCCCAATGTGCGAAAGAAGCTGCTGGCGCGCAAGCTCTCACAGCTGAAGAAGATGCGTCTGCTGGTGTGGATCTTGGCGGCCCGAGATTTTCACAACTACTGGGAAGATTGGCAGCGCCTGCCCCTTCCCAAAAAGTGAGTATTGAGGGAGGTGCTATGCTCCAAGCGGGGTTCTTGAACGGGACACCACCACATATGAACTCTCAAGGGAGATCGATCCATCATGGGCCACTGGGACAGAAGACGAGCTGCCGAGTTTTCCGCATATGCTCTTCTCCACAGACGTTGCCGACTGGCTAACGCTTGCGGGCTTTTCGTTTCCTTGATGTTGTTTGGGGCGTGCGCTTGCGAAACTGGGCCGGATCGGCAACAAGCCGCCAAATGGTACCAGCAACACAAAGAAACAGTTGATGCTATTGACAGAGATCTGCGACTTGCGGTCAAGAAGATGATTGCTTTTCAGGACAAGTTCCGTTGTCACCCACGCCCCACCAAAGAGCATTCCAAGAGGCCCCAAAGCGATGCTTCAAAACACATCGCCAAGATCAAAAAATCGCTGAAGCCACTGCTCACCGAGATGCATTGCACCAGCCAAGAACTCAAGCGACTGGAACGTCACAACAAGCAGATGGCAGCATTCAACAGAGCAGCACTTCCCAGAGTCCTCGAGCGCCAGGGTGTGCTTGGCGTGCAGATCCGCTACTTCAAGTCTGGTGATAGCAGCTCGTATAGTCTGGGCAATATTGGAAGTGTCGCCGGTGGTATGCACGACAAAAGGTTAAAGGGAGCTGACGTTCTGGAAGTCGGCGGAAGACGCATTGGCTGGGGACGTTTCCAAACGGCATACCAGCGAGGGGGAGGAAAGCGGTACGGAGACGGAAAACAACACAATGGCATCCTTGTGTCGTGGGAGTTCACGAGTGGCAATGACACACGCTTTGTAGCCGTGATCGTGGTGATGGCCACACACAGTACCACCGTGGAATGGCGAACTGGATGGAACAAGCCCGTCAGTGCACAGAGCATGGAGAACGAGCGGTAGTGGCACGGCAAAGTGCTATGTTCCAAGCAGCCAAGAGGACCGCGATGAACAAGAGCAGCACACGCTTCAACACCTTTACAGGCTTCCTGGTGACGCTGGCGCTGATGGCAGAGCTTCCCACCGGTTATTTGGTGTGGGTCAAAGGCAGGCTCGACGACCCCACGGACCGCAAAGTCTACCGCATGACGCTGCCCAACAAGGGCGACATCAAAGCGCTCACCAGCGGTGAGGACGTCTCCTGCCAGATCAGCCCTGACGGCAAGTGGGTCGCCTACGCCAAAGCGAAGCTTCCCGGCGGCACGGACTACCACGCCTTCAACCTCTGGAAGGTCGCTATCGTCTCCATTCACGGTGTGGGCGAGGGCCGGGAGGAGATCGAGATCGACGCCAGCGGCTATTGGCCCAGCTGGGCCAGCGCCAACGTGCTTTACTACAACCAGGCTGACGCCAAGCACGCCAAGATCATGCGCGTTGAGATCGACGACGACGGCGTAGTGCAGAAACGCGAGGAGGTCTTCTCCACCCGCACAGCCTTTGGAGGCATCGCTGAAATCAACGAGTGTTTCATGTCTCCCGACGGCAGCTGGTTTGCCGCACGCACCCGCGGCGATGACAGCATCACAGGCGTTGGGGCCTACCAGATCGATCCTCCCGAACACTCCATGCTCGCCCGAGCCGGCAGCATCGGCTGCATGCCCTACGTGGCGCCCAGCGGCAGCTGGGGGCTCATCGCTGGCGCCGACGAGGGCATCCGTTGGGGAGACGCGCCACAGGTTCCCGAGCGCAAGGTCGACCAGCTCTTGATCGCGCCACGCGCAGGCATGAAGGCTTACCACCCTGGCGTCTCTACAGATGAAAACTGGGTGCTCGCGGCCCACGGGCCCGTGCAAAATCACAACTCTGGCCCCTACGACGTCTACGTCTACAAGCTCGATGCTGCCACCAAAGCTGTGTCCGACGAGCAAGCGCTGGCCGAGGGCGACTTCAACGGCTGGCCTCATATCTGGGTTGGCGAACCGGGCCCCCCGCCGGCGCCCAAGCCACGTATCCTCTCCTTTCTGCCCGAGAGCTTCACCCTCGTCGCCGGAGAGTCCACCACCTTGCGCTGGGAGACGCGCCAAGCTGATGGCGCCACCCTCGACGGCGCCAGCGTGGGCGTCAACGGTCAGCAGGAGGTCACGCCTGACGCCACGACCACCTATCGCCTCGAAGCAAGCAACAGCCAGGTAGCCGACGGCGCCAGCGCCGAGGTGACGCTCACGGTCAACACGAGCGCCCAGCCTGTGAGCATCGTCTCCTTCAGCGTGGATCCCCAGACCATCGAGCAGGGCCAGAGCGCGACGTTGAGCTGGGTAGTGGAAAACGCGACCACCCTCGAGGTCGAGGGGACGCGAGTGGCGCCCCAAGGCACGCTCCAGGTCTCTCCGCTGGAGGCCACAAACTACACACTGAACGCCGCAGGCCACGGCGGCCCCGCCACAGCAGAGATCACCCTCGCGGTGACCAAGGTGAAAGACACCAACCTGCTGCCCGATAAGGGAGGCTTCCGCTGCTCGCTGGGTGCGGACACAACGACGCCCGATGGGAGCGCACTGCTGCTCTTGCTGGGTGTCCTTCTCTTCGTGCTTCGACGACGGACACAGGCATGAACTCTCGACATTCAAAGGTCGCCATCAGCGCCTGGATCGCTATATGGCTTCTCGCTTCTGCGCCCGCCAGCGCCATGCACCCGCCAAAACCTGGAGAGCGCTACAACCGCACCGGCCCCACCTTCGGTGTCGGCGGGCTCTGGGCCGATACCTTCAAGGACTACGGCGAAGGCACAGCGGGCTTCGGTTATTGGATTGAAGCTGGCTACCGGTTAACGGAACCTGCCATGGGGTGTGTGAGCGCCAACCTTGGCATCACCCACACATTCAACGAGGAACCGGGAGAGCGGTTCACCATCTACGCCGATATGAGCTTGGCGGGGTGGTCTGTGGGACCGCTGGTGGTGAGGCAAGATGGGCTGACGAGGTTCGGCGCGTTCTTTGGGCTCAACATGCCCATGTTCCGCTTCGATGTGGACGGCTGGCGCGGCGGAAAAAACGAGCGGCTACGAGGCGCGACCTTCGTCCAGTTGCGAGCGGATTTGGTCGTGGATGGTCCCGACGTCTTCACCGTTGGCGTGATGTTCAAGCTGGACTTCTTGGAGTTCTACAAGGTGTGGCCGCCCCCTGGATATACCCGCCCGAGTTCACTGCCATCGAAGACTGCATGCCCTACTTCGTGTCCTGCTTCCTGTCCTGCCACGCAGCCCGCGTCATGTCCTGCCACGCGTCCTACTACGCAACCAACGGTGAACGCCGGTGAGAATTCGGCGCCAAGTTCACGTCCAGACCTGAGGCTCTGGCGGCCACTACCCTGAGATAGGGGCTTGTCAGGAGGCGGGTCGAGGGAAAGAGCCCAGCCTCGGCGATCAAGCTGCAAGCGCATGAGCCGTCCCTGGCTCACCCAGCGGCTGAGCTGCACTGCCAAAGAGCGGCCATTATCAAAAAGCTGAGCCCCCCTCCCACCAAGCCTTCAGGAAACTGAGCCTGCGAA
>JAFCZD010000252.1 GCA_019314525.1 Deltaproteobacteria bacterium | reverse complement strand
AGATGCTCTACCAAAGAGAAGAGACGAGGCAGGCTCTCAAGTTCTGCATGGGGCGGTATCTCCGCGATCATGGTCTCGGCGATCAGCGCATGAAGCTCGCGGGTCTCTTCGGGGCTAGAGAGGCTCTCAGCCGCCGCCTGAACTTGATCATGGAAGAAGGAGAGGGCGTCCTTGTCCTTCTTGAGCAGGTTGACGCTCAAGGCCTCCGCCAGCGCGTGATAGAGCTCTGTTTTGCTCAGGTTCAGGCAGGCGGCGAGCGTTGAGGCTTCGAAGCTGGCCCCAAGGCACGCCGCGAGCTGCAGCAAGGCGATGGAGGGCTGACTCAACCGAGAGATCTTGTCGCGAAAGAGGTCGAGGGCGGTGGAGGGGATGTCCGCATGCTGGATTTGGTCGTCGTCCCAAGCCCACAGGCCGTCTTGGCCGAGGTGTAAGTGGCGGTGGTTATGGAGCCACCGGAGGCTCTCGTTGACGAAGAGGGGGTTGCCATCGGAGGTGCGAAAAATGACATCGGAGAGCGCGCGGGTGCGAGAGGGCATGGTGTTGAGGATGTACGCCGTCATTTCGTTGACGTGCTCTGCGCTGAGTGCATCGAGGTGTAACTCCAGCAGGGGGCCGTGTGCCTGTCTGACTTTGTCCAAGAGCCACCTCAGACGATGCCCCTCACCAACCTCGTTATGACGGTAGGCGCCGATGAGGAAGAGGTAGGGATACTCCTGGGCGTTGCCCAAGAGCATCTCGATCACGTCGAACGTTGCACCGTCACACCACTGCAGGTCGTCGATGAAGAGCGTCAAGGGATGCTCAGCTGCTGCCAAAGACGCGATGAAGGCGCCGATGGTGTCATGGAAACGATTTCGCGCCTCTGTGGGCGGGAGAGCTGCCACCATGGGTTGTTTACCGATGATCAGCTCGAGTTCGGGCACGATGTCGACCATCAGCCGGCCATGGCCCCGCAACGCGCGCTCTAGACGTGTCTTCCAGCGGCGGAGGCGCTCGGCGTCTTCTGTCAAGAAAGTGCGCATCAAGGTGCGTAGCGCCGTGATGAGCGTGGCATACGGAATGTGCTGTTGATATTGGTCAAACTTTCCTGATGTGAAGTAGCCGCGCGCCGCGATGATCGGCAGTTGCAACTCTTGGATAAGGCGCGTTTTGCCGATGCCTGAAAACCCAGAGACGATGGCCGCTTCGCAGACCCCCTCGCATGCTTGGGCGTGCCGGTCCAACAAACGACGGCGCTCGTGATCACGACCGACCATCACCGAGGGGATCGAGATCCGATTGCTGAAGTCGTTGCTGCCAAGGACAAAGGTCGAGATCTCTTTGCCCTCCTGGAGTTCCTGACGGCACCGCTTGAGGTCGTGCCCAAGGCCAGCTGCTGTTTGGTAACGCTTCTCAGGCGGTTTGCGCAGCAATTTGAGCACGATATCGCTCACTGGCGTTGGAATCGTCGCGGATCGTTCCGTTGGCGCCACAGGCCTCTCCGCAAGATGCGAGTGGATTACCGTGAGGGGATCTGGCGAGAGGAAAGGCGGCTCTCCGACAAGGAGGTTGTAAAGGACTGCTCCCAAAGAGTAGAGATCTGTCGTGTAATCGAGGGAGTGCTGGATCCGCCCTGTTTGCTCTGGCGAAATATAGGGCAGGGTGTTGCGCTGATAGCTGGGGTCAAAGATGAAGTGGCTGAGTTGGTTGATGTCGAGGACCTGAACATCGTCGATGAACGTCAACGCAGAGTTATTGGCGCCAACCAAGATGTTGGTCGGCTTGACCGCCTTGTGGATGTGGCCAGCCTGATGAATCTCCTCGAGCAAGCGCGCGAGACCCATCGCAATCTCGAACCAGGAGGATAGCGCTTGGCGCTTGCTGCTACAGGCTTGCAGGCTCACGCCCGGATAGAACTCTCGCAGCAGAAAGAATGTGCCCTCCTCGCCCAGGAAAAAAGAAGGCAGCATGGTGTGCGGCAGGTGCAGTCGGCCAAGTTGCTCAATTTGTAGTTGCAGGAAGGTAGCGGTCTCCTCTGATTGGTAGGGGGGCTTGATCTCCCTCAATACGAATTCGGCGCCGCTCTTGGCTCGAACGTACGAGACTTTTGAGTGCAGACTCTCGCCGAGGGTTTGGAGGACCTCATAACCTGCAATGGACCTCATCTTGCTCGCCCCTCCCCATCCGTTTACGGCCACCCAACCCAGGGTTTCACAGGGTTAAGCGAGGGGCAAGTGTCCCCCTGTCGACAGATACACCTCGATGGAAGGCCTCAGCCAAAAAAAATTCCCAGAATAGAAAATAAAACCTAGAAAACAGCGATCGGGCGGTCACTATTTATAGACAACAGAGCTATTGCAGGAGGTGCCTGGAGAGTCCCTAGACGTAAACGAAGGGCTGTCTCTATGCTCGGTGGGGCGCGTTGCTAGACGGGTAACCGTGATTGTGACCACAAAGCCGACAAGAGGCCGAATACTTGACAGTTTAGAGGACCACCTCTCAGACACCTCCTGGAGCAGCTCTGCTCCCTAACCCGCGAATCTTCCCTCCATCCATCCACCCATCCACTCGCTGGCTCAACTCTTCCATATGAGCTAGGTTTTGCGCCCCTCGAATGCTGCGGGAGAGCAGAGCCCATGACCGACGATAAGAGCCTTTCCAAGACTTACGACCCCGCTGCCGTGGAGCAGCTCATCTATGAAACCTGGATGGAGGCTGACGCCTTCCATGCTGTGCCCGATGACCGGCCGCCCGAAGAGCGTTATGTGATCATGATGCCCCTGCCCAATGTCACCGGCGCGCTGCATATGGGTCACGCCATGGACAACGTGATGCAGGACCTCCTGGTCCGCTGGCATCGCATGTTGGGCGACAATACGCTCTGGATGCCTGGCACCGATCATGCTGGCATTGCCACCCAGGCCGTGGTGGAGAAGCGGCTCAAAGAGCTTGAGGGTAAAACGCGCTACGATTTGGGCCGTGAGGGCTTGGTAGAGCGTATCTGGCAGTGGAAGGACCAATACCAGGCGCGAATTATCATGCAGCAAAAGCGCATGGGCTGCAGCTGCGACTGGAAACGGCAGCGCTTCACCATGGACGCGGTCTGCGCTCGTGCTGTGCGGCAGACCTTCTTCCGGATGTTTGAAGAAGGGCTGATCTTCCGCGGCAAGCGCTTGGTGAACTGGGACGTCTTCCTGCAGACCTCTGTTTCGGACGATGAAGTCTACCATGAGACGGTGAAGGGCAGCTTCTGGCACCTGCGCTATCCTGTGATTCACCCCAAGGCTGGTGAGCCTCAGGTCGTGACGGTGGCGACGACGCGCCCAGAGACGATGCTCGGCGATACGGCCGTGGCAGTGCACCCAGACCCTGCAGCTGCCCTGGAGGTGAAGATCGCTGGGGTCAAGGCGATGCTCTCACAGGCTCTTCCCAAGGATATCGAAGCCCTCGAGGCAGAGCGTGAGGCTCTCGAGGCGCGCCAGCGCGAGCAACTCCCAGAGTTGGTCATGCTGCGAGATATGGCTCGTGATGGGCGCCATCTGCGTCTGCCGCTGCTTGACCGGCCCATCCCATTGATCCTCGATGAGTGGGCCAAGCCAGAGTTGGGCTCGGGCTGCGTGAAGATCACCCCCGCCCATGATCCCAACGACTATGAGGTATGGAAGCGCCACAAAGACGAGATCGATATTCTCAACATCCTCGAGCGCGATGGCACGCTCAACGAAACCACCGGTGCTTATGCGGGCATGGAGCGTTACGCAGCGCGCAAAAAGGTGGTGGCCGATCTCGACGCGCTGACCCTCCTTGGCGAGGTTGAAGACCGCGACGTAGAGGTGGGCCACAGCGATCGTAGCAAGACCCCTGTGGAGCCCTACCTTTCAGACCAGTGGTTTGTGCGCATGGGCGACGTCGAAGGTGGCGTGCGCATGGGGAGGGGCACGGACAAGGAGTTTTCCACGCCAGGTTTGGTTCAGGCCGCCATGGACGCGGTGGAGGACGGACGGGTGAAGATTCATCCTGAGCGCTACACCAAGACCTACCTCAATTGGTTGGCAGAGAAGCGTGACTGGCCGGTTAGTCGCCAGCTTTGGTGGGGGCACCAAATTCCTGTCTGGTCCAAAAAAGCCCTGTGGTGTGACCTCGACCTCTCAGAGTTGGCACCGATCTTCGCGGCCCTCGGCGAGCGCGCGCTTGTGCGGGTGCATGTGCTCGACTCGGCGACGAGCCTGAAGATAGAGGGCTCCATGACCCTCTCGGCTGCCGAGCCAGCGCCTGAGGAGCCTTGCGCGCTGGACATCTGCTTGTTGGAAGACGACGAGGCCTTGGTGCGCCAACTCGAGCAGCTTGGCTACGTGCGCGACCCTGACGTGCTCGACACCTGGTTTTCTTCGGCCCTCTGGCCACATTCGACCTTGGGCTGGCCTGACCCTGCATCAGCTCCCCTCGACGATGGGCAGGCGCCCTTCGTCAATCGTGATGGTGGCGATGACACGCTGGCCTATTACTATCCTGGCTCATGCCTCGTCACAGCCCGTGACATCATCACCCTCTGGGTGGCGCGCATGGTGATCTCCGGTCTCTACAACGTGGGAGACATCCCCTTCTCCGATGTCTTCATCCACGCCAACATCCTCGATGGCAAAGGCGAGCGCATGAGTAAGTCCAAGGGGAACGGCATCGATCCCGTGGACATCATCGAGCAATATGGTACCGACGCCATGCGCTATGTGCTCTGTGAGATGCAGACGGGCTCTCAGGATATTCGCCTGCCGGTGATCGCCGTCTGTCCGCACTGCCAAGTCGAAAACGATCTCGCGCACACGAAGACGGGCAAGTCGATCTTCATCCGTGTGTGCAAGGGCTGCAAGGGCGAGTTCGATGTGTTGGGCACGATGCCAGATGTGCCCGCGGGCAAGCTCAGCTCCAAGCGCTTCGAGGTTGGCCGCGCCTTCTGCACCAAGCTCTGGAACTCAGCGCGCTTCGCCTTCATCAACCTCGAGGGGGCGGTGGCTCCGAGCGCTGGCTTTTCCACAGAGAAGCTCGCGCTGGAGGACCGTTGGATCCTCGACCAGCTCAACGAAGCGAGCGCCGCAGTGCACAAGGGCCTCTGTGATTACAACCCGGCCACCGCCATCATGGCGGCTCGGGAGTTTTTCTGGGGATCGCTCTGTGATTGGTACTTGGAGCTGATCAAGCCACGGCTGGCCCAAGGCGACGCAGAGACGGCCCAGGCCGCGCGGCGTGTGCTGAGCTTCATCCTCGATCAGATCTTGCGGCTCTTTCAGCCCTTCATGCCTTTCATCACCGAGCACCTTTGGAAGCGCCTCGATGAGCTAGTTCCTGATCGTTCTTTGGGCGTGGAGGCGAAGCTTGAGACCTCCCACCTATTGGTGAACGCCCAATGGCCTCAGCCCAATGGCGCGTTCTCCGACCCTGAGCTGCGCGCGACCTTCGCCCAACTCCAGGGATTGACGCGCGCCATCCGTGATGTGCGCGCGGCGGCGGGGGTCTCACCCAAGGAACGCCTGGATGTGACGGTGAAGCCTCGGGCGGGTGATGGCGGTGCCTTTTCTCGCTATGGGCACGTGGTGCAGTCCATGGCCAATGTGGGTCAGCTGAAGGTAGATGCCAAGGCCGAACGTCAAGACGGGGCGGCCGTGAAGGTCGTGGGTGACCTCGAGATCTTCGTGCACGGTGTCATCGATGAGGCCGCTGAGAGTGAGCGTCTAGAGAAGGAGCTGGCGCGGGTGAAGAAGGAGGTCTTCGCCTGCGAGAAGAAGCTCGGCAACGCCAAGTTCGTCGACCGTGCACCCGAGGCGGTGGTGGCCGAGCAGCGTGAGCGGCTCGCGCGCTATCAAGGCAACCTTGAGGCCCTCGAGCGCACCCTTGGTGAGCTCAAATAGCGTCGAGGGGCAGATGGGGACTTGGATTGACGTGACGAGGAACCCCAGGCTTCCTTCAGGGCCCGGAGCGAAGTGATGTATGCCGATCGTGTTGTCGCTCTGAGAATGCCGTGTAACCTCGATACGCTTTTCAGTGAGCACCTGGCCATCGCTCTTCTGAACAAAGATATGGCCAAACAGTCCTGTCTTGCTGCTCCCTTCACGTGTGCACTGGTCGAGAAATTGCCCGCTCAACACGATGTCGTTGGCCAAGAGCGTCATGGAGCTGAGGCCGTTCTCCCACACGTGGCCACAGGCGTCTTGGGCGCCCATCTGCCGCATCTGCATGACAGATCCTTTCCTAAGGCTTAGATCAGAAAGCCCCTGCTGGGCAGGACGAAACAGGGAGGAAGACCTTTGTATTCGTTGCCGTATACCATGCTGTATCACGGTTCGAACAGGAGTGTCTTATGCCATATTGTGCATATGTTCGCGGTTTTCGAGCAGATGTCTCACGCATACCCATTGCCGGGCAGAGCGAAGTAATCCGTGATGTGAGCGAGTTCAAAGGCTGGGACTTTGCCATGTCAGACCTTGAGTCTGGGCTGGAAGAGCTTGCCTCGCGTTATCCCGAATTGTCTCTCGATCTTCTTGCGGAGGGTGAAGACGGTGGATACTGCATCTACGCTCTTCAGGATGGAAAGGTGGCGCATCATTTCGACGGGCCGCGCTTTGACCCACGGGCACTCAATCGACTGCGTTCCAAACACGCGTTCGTCGGCGAACCGAAAAGGAGAACCGTGCCCACGGATTCTGTACTTTGTGGTGGCTCGATCAAATCCCGCATTGCCGCCGCCGAAAGAATATCTAGAGCGCGCAATGCCAACAAAATCACTGATCTTCTGAAGGCACTCGACCACCCAAACAACCAAGGCAGGAAGGCAGAAAAGGTCCGTTCTGCCCTCTATGAAGCGCTGAGTTGGCACGAAACCGAGGAAGTCAAACGCCGTCTCGTGCATGGTCTCAAGACGGAAGAAATCAAGGTTCTGAGCACTATTCGCTATGTGTCTTGGCGGCAGGACGCGCTGGTTGAAGAATTGCCCGCCATGCTGCGAGAGGCCTGGGACCAAGACCCCCGGGACCCCGCATGGATGTTCAACTTGCTACAGACTATTCAGGGGTTGGATATCGACCTTTCGGCGGACTGGTTAGCTTCTTCTGACCCTCTGCTTGTCGATTGGATCAAAGCCCCGTGGGACGCCCAGGGCCAAATTCGTCGACCGTGCACCCGAGGCGGTGGTGGCTGAGCAGCGTGAGCGCCTCGCGCGTTACCAAGGCAACCTTGAGGCCCTTGAACGCACCCTTGGTGAGCTCAAATAGCGTCGCCTTAGGTCTCAGGTGGTCAGCGTCTTCTCAGGCACCTCGTGAGAGGCGTCTAGCTGACCTTTGAGGGCTTGAATCGCAAAGAAAGCCAAGGAGATCACACCCCAGGTGAGGCCGATCACCACGCCCATGTCCACCATGCCTCGCCAGGGCTGGGGCAGCTGGCGCGCGACGATCACGAAGATCACGATCATCACGGTCAGGGCGATGATCACGATCTGTTGGCGCCGGACGATGTGGAAAAAACCCATGCAAAAGAATGGCGCCAAGAGCGTGCGTAGGAGCGTGGGGTGGCGCCGGAGGTAGGCAGCCCGTGCTGCGACGCGGGGTGAAAATCCCTTCTGAAAGCCGCGATAGCCCTTGCCGTACGCCATCAAGAGCACCCAGCAGATGAGGGCCAGCCATTGGGGCCAGTCTAGCGGGGAGTCGAAGGCGGCGACGCTGATCAGCGAGAGCCGATTTCCAATTCGTGGGTGGCACCATGCTCGTGTAGGAGCAGGTAATCAAGCTCGAAGAGCAATCCGAAGTGATCGCTGAGCCAGAAGAAGGTGCCCACGGAGCCGACGCCACCAAAAAATGCCTGCTCATGGTCGAAGTCCACCACCATTGCAGCGCCTGCACCCACGTAGAATTCCCACTGGTCGTTGAGGTGAAAGGGGATCTTCAAGAGCAGCTCAACTGGCAGCAGCGGTCCGTGATCGCAGAGCATGCCTGCCACCGAAATTTCACCCTCGAGCCAGTGGGGGATCAGCGCGTACTCATAGAGCAGAGCAAGCCCCATGCGGCGATGGGCGGAGCCCTCGGGGTCGATGGCAGCGCCACCGACGATTTTTGCACCAAAGATCGAGTGACCAGGCTCAGATGTGCCGCTGCCATGCAGCACTGGATCGGCTTGAGCGATGGCTGGTAGGGCGCAGAGGGCGAGGATGACAAAGGTTCGAGATGGGATACGCATGGTTCACCTCAAGGTCGAAAGAGGAAAACATAAGGAGGTGCACAAAAAAGGCAAGGGATGTTCCAGGGAGAGACAAGACGTTATGATATCGACCATGCATGTCACCGCTTCATTGTCGCTCGTCACCGCTTCATTGTCGCTCGTCACCGCTTCATTGTCGCTCGTCACCGCTTCATTGCTCTTCGCCACCCTCATCGCTGCGTCCACCGCTTGG
>JAFCZD010000866.1 GCA_019314525.1 Deltaproteobacteria bacterium | reverse complement strand
CGTGAAAGATGTGGGCCTCAAGGTGCCCCTCGTGGTGCGCCTCGAGGGTACAAACGTCGACCTGGGCAAGAAGATCCTTGCCGAATCATCCATCAGCGTCACCACCGCCAATGACATGGCGGACGGTGCACGCAAGATCGTGGAGTTGGCAAAATGAGCATTCTCTGCGGCAAGAACACCAAACTCGTGGTGCAAGGCATTGGCCGAGCCGGCACCTTCCACGCCACTCAATGCAAAGAGTACGGCACCCAGATCGTGGCCGGCGTCGCGCCGGGCAAGGGCGGCCAAAAGTTCCTGGACCAGCCCGTCTTCGACACCGTGAGCGAAGCGGTGGAAAAGACAGGCGCCAACGCGAGCCTTGTTTTCGTGCCCGCGCCCTTCGCCGCCGACGCGATCCTCGAGGCTGCTGACGCTGGCGTCGATTTGGTGGTGGCCATCACCGAGGGCATCCCCACGCTAGACATGGTACGCGTGAAGCGCGCTGTGGACCCGAGGCCAAGCTGGGCATCATGCCGGGCTATATTCACAAAGCCGGCAAGGTGGGCGTTATCTCGCGCTCGGGAACGCTGACCTATGAGGCCGTGCATCAGCTAACGCAGCTTGGCATCGGCCAATCCACCTGCATTGGTATCGGTGGAGACCCCATCCCAGGCATGCAGTTCATCGATGTGCTCGAACTCTTCGCCTCCGATCCCAACACCGAAGCGGTGGTGATGATCGGCGAGATCGGCGGCAGCGCCGAAGAAGAGGCCGCGGCCTTCATTCGCGACAACATGAAAGACAAACCTGTGGCGGGTTTCATCGCTGGAAAGACCGCGCCCAAGGGCAAACGCATGGGTCACGCTGGCGCGATCATCGCCGGTGGCAAGGGCACCGCCGCAGACAAGATCGCCGCCATGCAAGAGGCCGGCATCAAGGTCGCCCCCACCCCCGCCGAGATTGGCACGACCCTCGCCTCCCTCTTGAGCTAACCCCTTGAGCTAGCTATCGCCAACTCTCGAGAGGTCTGCCAAGACTCCCTCCTGCGTCTCGATCAGCGCATCCAGCATAAAGCTGACAAAGGGATTCAACTGCCCCTTATCAGCCTGGACGATGGTCTCGATGTACCGCTCACGTTCTTCAAAGCGAATGATAGCGGGTAAAAAGCCGCCCCTCATCAAGAGAAGATTCATCAGGATCCGCGCCCCACGACCATTACCATCATCGAAAG
This sequence comes from Deltaproteobacteria bacterium, assembly GCA_019314525.1. Classification (GTDB taxonomy): domain Bacteria; phylum Myxococcota_A; class Polyangia; genus JAFCZD01. The sequence goes on along the minus strand of JAFCZD010000866.1, from coordinate 1,761 downwards.
GATGGATACGAACCATATTATAATGCGCCACAGCCCCCACCAGCGCAGGATGGGAGCTACCGATATTCTCGTCGACCCAGGTCACGAGTTCGTCCATCAGGAGAGGAACCTCGAGAGGTTCGGCGTAGTGGTGGATGGTGCCGTCTGGCTGCAACACATGATTTGACAGCTTCTTGTAGGCTCCAGGCGTCGCGGGCTTTTGCACCCTCTGGCCTTGTTCGCTGATGGCCGTGGTGAGCCTGACTCCAGACAAGAGCAGAGCGTTCAACTCTTTGATCAAACCTGCGCTGATCGGCCTCTGATCGCGAACGACGTCATAGAGAAGATCAACAGCCTCTGCGTGGTTTCGAGCATCAAGAAAATCTTTGAGTGGTTTTCCCTGCACGGTGATGCCGTGCTCAAGCAAGTAGAACGTATCGCTACGGGTTAACGTGCTACCCTCGATGGCGTTGGAGTCATACGTCCAATCAACCTTGGACTTTTTGAGGATCGTTGCCCACAGGTCTGGGTGCAGCGGCCGCTTCTGATCGATGTCCGCCTTGAGCTGGTCGGCCTGTCGCAGCTTGCGTTGTAACTCTGGCGATGTCTGAACAACGTAGGAGGGTGGCGACGCAGCGGGTGGCTCTTGCACAGGTCACTCTCCATAAGGTGGGGTCCCCTGATGATGGCGCTTTGCGTGGCCAGATTCCAGTTCTTCCAGCTCAGAGCAGCGTGCTGAGCGCGAGACCGAAGTTGCGTGGCGTGAGCGTCTCGTCGAGGTCACTTCACGAAATCCAAGCCCATGAACTACACTCTTCCCCGGAGGTCTCCATGAAGCTCAACACAGCCCGAATCGAACGCGCCCAAGCGTTGATGCAAGAGCAAGGGCTCTTGGCGTTGATGATCATGAATCACGACGACTATCAGTATTTCTTTGGTGAAAGTCGCACTCAGCCTCGGGCGATCCTGCCGGCCATCGGACAGCCGATCATCATCAGTTTTGCGGTGGAAGAGGCGGAGCTGAGAGATTCGCTGGGTGAGGAAGGGGCCGTGATGATCTTCTCCCATGTGGGCGAGCAGATCTCCAACGTGCGCAAGACGTTTCGCAAGCTCTTGGAGGGTCCCCTTTGTGAGCTGATGGGCACAGAGGGCAAACCAAAGATCGGCATGCAGATGTGGTTCGATACGCCTGCGTTCTTGGTAGAGATGTTTCGCCGGGTCAATCCACAGGTTGAGCTCGTGGCCTCCGATCCTGTGATGGACGCCCTACGCATGGTGAAGGATCCAGAGGAGCAGGGGCTGATGCGTGCCGCCCAGGCTGTCGCGGCGCAAGGCATGGATCGAGCACGGGAGCTGCTCGCGCCAGGGGTGAGTGAGCACGAGGTGGCCACCGAGGTGCTCTACACGATGATGAAGGCCGGAGCGTCAGGCACCAGCACTCCCATTCACGTCAACAGCGGACCCCACAGTTGCTGGGTGCACGGTCGTGCCAGCGAGCGGCGCATGGTGGCTGGAGACCTGGTGGTCATCAACCTCACCCCTCGGGTGCAAGGTTATTGTGGGAACTTGGCTCGCTCCTTTGTCTTGGGCGAGCCGGTGGATTGGCAAAAAGAGCTACACGATGCCTACCTGGAGCTGCACGAAGCGACACGCCAGGCCCTCGTGCCGGGCACGCCCATTCATCAACTCGACAAGCTCGGACGCAAGATCTGCGACAAACACGGCCTTGGTGAGCATCATATCAAGGGCATCAGCCATGGTATCGGGCTGCGCTTCGAGGAA
>JAFCZD010000251.1 GCA_019314525.1 Deltaproteobacteria bacterium | reverse complement strand
ATGCCGCGCCCAGCGCCGGTGGGTGCGCCAAAGCGCATGAGGTGCGGAGCATGGGCATCCAACTGAAATTGGACGGCTGCTGATGCCGCTTCAGGGCCTACTCCGCGCCCGGCTCAATAAGTATGCTCACAAGATCGAGCAGCGCTTCGCTGGCGTGAGCCATGGCCGCCTCTTCTGAGGCGTGCTGCGTGGTGTCGAGATCTTCGCGGCCGCCCTCTTCGAGATCGCCGCTGTGCAGGGTGCACGAGGCGCCGTCGATGGTGGCCTGCCAAAAGCGCGAGGGCGGATAGGTGCCTATGGCGGTCTTCATCCCGCGATTGGTCAGGTAGAGGCGTTTGTCATGGCGAAGCTTGTGCAACAACGCCTCCACACGCTCGGAGTAGCCCTGACCCGCCGCGCAGGTTTGCACCTGCCCATTGGCCAGGCTGATGCCATCGCGCAAGGTCGATGCGTAGGCCAGCCAGGGCTCGTCGTCCGCTGAGAGCGCGAGGGCGTGTTGCCAACCGGCCTTTGCGCAGACCTCCTCCACCGTCCACTTGCCCTCGCGGCGCGACGCCAGGCGCAAACTCGCGGGGATTAGCCGGGTCGAGCCGGCCCAATAGCGGCTCTTCTGCGCCCGATAGGCCACATAGGGCACGCCGCCGCGCGTCACCGCGATGGCGTTGCCGAAGCCGTTGTTGCCCTTGCGTTCGATCATCTCGGGCTTTGACCACTCGCCGGCCTGGTAGTGCGCGACCATCAGCCGGTCGTTGCTCTTTTTGCAGTGCATATAGGCCAGGTGCAGCGTCTCGTCGGGGCCCGCGATCACCGAGATCTCCTGAAGGTCAACAAACGCGCTGAGCTGACCTACTTGCCAGCGACCTGCCTCATCACGGCGCGCGTGCACCAGCGTCTTGTCTCGTGCGAAGAGCAGATGGGGCAACCCCGCCTGGCTCACGGCGAGGCGCACCGTCCCTGGGCCCTTGGGCGCCACCTCTTCGACCGTCCAACCCGTGGGCCCTCGGCGCGCATAGCAAGCATGCGCTTCATCGACGAAGGCCACCTGGGGCTGGTCCTCATCGTCGATCACCAGATCAAAAAAGACGGTGTTTGTATGCCCCGTCCAGCGGCTCTCGATGGTGTTGTTCACCCAGCCGTCGTCAGTCTTCACCGCATGCTTCAGCTGGCCCCTGTCCTTGAAATAGGTGCTTAGCCGCAACGTGCCCAGGCGGCCCGGTGGACCGGCGCCAGCGTCGTAGACGACGTGCAGCTGGCCCTTGCCGTCGTAAGCCACGCAGGCGTGGCCCGTGGACGCGTCGGTGATGATCTCCGAGCGCCACACGCCCGCCGCAAAGAAGCGGTGATGCAGTTGATGGCCCGCCCAGACGAGACTCACCTGCCCTGAGGGGCCAAGCGCGACCGCCGGCCGAACCTGCCCCGTCTCTACCACTTGTCGCTCAAGCAGCCAGGCCGTGGTTGTCGACATAGGATCCCCCGCAGCAGGCTAGAACTTCGCGATGGCCTTGATGGCCTCTGGCAGCGAGGCCTCGTCGAGCTCCTTATTATAATACAAGGCGATCTCTTGGAGGGCAGGTAGCGCGAACTCTGCGGGGACCTCTGTGAGCTTATTCGATCCCAAACTAAGCTCTTTCAGGCCGCTGAGTTGAAGAATCTCCGCGGGTATCTTCTTCAGCCCGTTGCGATTGAGAGAGAGACACTCAAGGGCCTTGAGCTTGCCAAAATCCGCCGGCAGCTTCGTGATCTTATTCGCCTCCAAGCTAAGCCGTTTCAGGCTGGCTAGCTCACAAATCCCGTCGGGCAAGGCCTTGAGCTTGTTGGCGTCCAGCGAGAGTCTCTCCAGCTTCTGCAGCTGAGCGATGCTCTCGGGCACGCTGGCCAGCTTGGAGCTATTCAAAGAGAAGGTCGTGAGGTTTTCTAGCTTGGCCAGTTCATCGGGCAAGGCTTTGCAGTCTGTGAACTGGATATAGAGCGTCGTCAACTCGGGCAGCGTAAAGAGTGTGCCAGGAAGCTCAGCGAAGGGGGGTTCGAAGAGGTTGAGCGTTCGCAGCGCTTTGAGCTTGGAGAAGGTTTCCGGGATCACGAGCTTCTTCTGCACCGAGAGCTTGAGTTCCTCCAGCCCCTTGACGCCCGCGAGCACCTCGAAGGCCTGGCCCCAATCAAGCTTTGGTGTACGCTCGATCTCAATCGCTTTGAGCTTGGGCAGCTCGGTGAGCACCGAGGGCAGCTCGGTGATGTTCATGTCTGAGAGGGTCACCTCCGTCGCGTTGACGAATTTCCCCAACTGCGACCAATCCATCTTCCTCACCTCGGCCGCCGTCAGATCGTCGACGGTGAGGTCTTCTATCTTCTCCGCGGTCTCGAGGGCCTCGGTGAGGTCATCCAGGCTACCGATATGTGCACGCGTTTCACGGGACATGGCTTCTCCAAGCTAAAAACGGGGTTGGGAGCGGGTACTCTAACAGGGAAAAGCACGTGGAGTCATCAGGTGTGGAGCGTGATCGGTTCGGCCGGGCCTGGCCGTTCATCGACGGCACAAATTGCAGGTCACGCGCGCTGCCGCTAAACTGCCACTTCTCATTGGCCACCTGGGAGCACGACCTCCATGACGGAACTATACGGCGCCTATCTGCTGCACCACCGCCTCGCCGAAGGCGCCACCTCCGAGGTCTTTCTCGGACAGACCACAGGCGACTTTCCGCGCATTTGCGCCATCAAGCGTATCCGCCCCGAGATCGCCACGTTGCCGGAGTTCGACACGCGCTTCCGTGAAGACGCGCAGCTCTTGATGCGGCTGATCCACGGCAACCTGGTGCAGATCCTCGAGGTGGGATCCGTCGAGGAGCAGCCTTTCATCGCCATGGAGTATATCGACGGCGTGGATCTCGCCGAGCTGGTGGCCACCAGCGAAGAGCGCGGCGAGCTGCCGCCGGAGACCGCCCTACACATCGCCCTGGAGATGAGCGAGGCCGTCAAATACCTGCGCCAGCGTCGTCAACAAAACCACGAGGAAGAGGCCGAACCTGCAGACCGCGCTTGGCCTTTGGAGGTGATGCTCTCTTTCGATGGCGTGGTGAAGCTCGTCGACCTCGGGTCCTTTGGCGCGCTGCATCTGCGCAAACAACCCGCGGCCCGGCTGATGCGCAGCCCCGGCTGGGGGCTGCCCGAGGCGATCCTCAACCAGCCCCTCGACACCCGCAGCGACGTCTTCACCGTGGGCCGCGTGCTCTGGGAGCTCTTCGAGGGGCGAAGCCTCTTCGCTGAAGATCCAGAGGCGTTCATCAAGACCGTCATCGATGGCACCTTCGAGGCGCCGCCACTAGAGCGCAAAGACGTGCCCGTGAGCACCCTCCGCCTGGTGGGCAAGATGCTCGCCCTCGACCCGAAGGACCGCCCCTCGAGCCTCGAGCAGACCCGTGAGGAGTTGGTCTCCAGCCTGCGCCGCATCTCTGCAGGCTATGGCGCGACCAACCTCGAGCGCTTGCTCGTGCACCGCCTCCCGGACCGCGTGGGGCAGGTCAACGCGCTGGTGGAAGACGTGGGGCATCAGGTGCGCACCGCGCCCACCCCCGTCGCTGGCCACTCTCACACCCTCTCCTTTGGCCTCGCTGGCAAGGCCGACCGCAAGGTCGCGACGCCTGCGTCTCTCAAGCCCGGCAACCGCATCCCTGGCACGCGCTACCGCGTGGTGAGCCGGCTCGGCGCCGGGGGAAGCGCCCAGGTCTTTCGGGCGCAGCACGTGGACCTCGACCGCCAGGTGGCGATCAAGATCCTCAACCCCGAGCTGGCCGCCCACTCCACGCTGATCTCGCAGTTCCGCATGGAGGCGCGCGCCTGCAGCCGCATCGGCCACCCCAACATCGTCGACGTGATCGACTTTGGGGAGCTGACAGACGGCCGCTTCTTCTTCGCCATGGAGTTGGTGGAGGGGCGAAGCCTGGCCGATATCATGAGCGAGCATCCACTGGTGCCCGCCGAGCGCGCGCTGCCCATCATGCGCCAGGTGGCCAAGGCGCTGCAGGCGGCCCACGATCACCACATCATCCACCGCGACCTCAAACCCGAAAACATCATGCTCACGGAGAAGGACGGACGCACCGATGTCGTCAAGGTGCTCGACTTCGGCGTCTCGGCCTTCACCAGCGAGCAAGAGGCCGACCGCGTGGGCACGCCGGGCTATATGTCGCCGGAGCAGGTGCGCGGCCACCTGCCCACGCCGCAGATGGATATCTACGCCCTGGGCACGACCCTCTACGAGATGCTCTGTGGGCGCCTGCCCTACCCGGCGGCAAAGTTCGAGGAATACGTCGCGCAGCAAAACAGCGGCCCACCGCCGGCCCTGCGCAGTCAGGCGTCGGGACAAGATATTCACCCGGCCCTCGAGCGCGCCATCCACCGCGCCCTCGAGCGTGACCCCGAGGCTCGACCACCCTCCTGCGCCGACTTCGAAGCCGACTTGATCGTCGCCCAGCGTGAAGCGGGCATCGTGACGGAGTGGGATGACCTGCCGCCACCCACAGATCTCGCGGACGAGCGGAGGAGGCCGCCCTCTCTCGAGACCCCGCCCGTGAGCAGGGACGAATTTATTGGCTCGTCGCCCCTGCGCCTGTGGTTCGCGGTGGGCGCGGTGCTCTGTGTAGCAGGAGGCGTCGTCTGGGCTATCTGGCACGGGGGGGATGAGAGAGCAAAACCTCCGCTGACCACACCCCAGAAGGCTGTGTCTACCGAGCCTGCGGCCCCCTCCGCTGAGGCCAAGAAGATCGCCGGCCTTGTGGTGGCCGCCGAACGCGCGGCAGCCCTTGGCGAGTTCACGCAGCCTGGCCCCACCAGCGCCTATGATCATGTGCTCGCCCTCGAGAAACTACAGATGGGAGGCGCGCCGGCCAGGAAGCTTCGTCATCGATTCGCCGACATCCTGGCTGGCATGGCCAAGCGCCTCGCGGAGGCGGGGTTCCGGCCGTCTGCGCGCATCCTCTACCGCGAAGCGGCCTTCTTCCTGCCTGCGTCTGCCAACCTGCGCGAGCTCGCCGCCTTCCCCGCCGCCCAACCCCTCGGGCCCACGGATCGTCCTCAGCCCAAGGGCACGCGCGTCGCGTTTCTCGCTGCTCAAATTCACATGGCCGTGGCGCGCGGCGACTTCTTGCGCCCCCCCAAGCGCAACGCCTTCTATTACCTGCGCCAACTGAGAAAGATCGACCCCTCGGGGACTCAGGTCGAAGAGATCAAGACTGCCCTGATGGACGAGGCGCGGGCCACGGCGGGCAAGCTGCTGAAGGCAGGCGAAAAAGAGCAAGCCCACCAAATCTACCATGAGCTCGCCAAGCTCCAACCAGAGAAGCCAACGCCTGGCCCTCGAGCCTCGAGCCGGCCCGCGAAACCCTCTCAAACCACGGTGCTCAAACCAGGCAGCCCAGCCGCTGTGAAAGAGCTGCTTCGCGGAGGCCTCGCCCAACTGCGCAACGGCCGCGTGGCCGCGGCGCGCGCCAAATTACAGCAGGCCTACCGCCTCGCCCCCCACGACGCCGGCGTGCTTCGCGCCCTCGCGCGCGTCAACTTCGACGCGGGCAGCTATGAAAAGGCCTTCAGCTTCGCGTTCCGCGCCAGCCGCGCCGCGCCGCGAAACCTCCAGGGCTACCTGCTCCTGGGCGACGCCAACTTCGCCCTTGGCCGCAAGGTGGACGCGCGCAAAGCATGGCAAGCCGCGCACCGCATCGCGCCCAAGAGCCGCGCGGTTTCGCGACGACTCGAGCGCCTCGAGAGCCCATGAAGAAGAAAGAGATTCACCCCAAAGACAGCCAAGCGCTCCACGCGCTGCTGCGCACCCAGATGGGCGCCGCCAAACGCGTGGTGGTCAAGGTGGGCACCCGCGTGCTGGTGCAGCGCAGCGGGCGGCCTGACGAGAAGCGCTTGATCGCCCTCGTCGATCAAATCTCCCGCGCATCACGTGACCGCCAGGTGGTGCTCGTCTCCTCGGGCGCCATCGGCGCGGGCATGGAGGCCCTCGGCATCAAGCGGCGGCCCAAGACCATCCCCGCGCTGCAGATGGCCGCGGCGGTGGGCCAGACGCGCCTGATGACGCGCTACGATCAGCTCTTCGCGGCCCGTGGTCAGAGCGTGGGGCAAGTGCTGCTGACCCACGACGACCTCAAAGACCGCCGACGCCACCTCAACGCGCGCAACGCGATGATGCAGCTTTTGGAGCGCGGCATCATCCCCGTGGTGAACGAAAACGACGCGGTGGCCGTAGACGAGATCAACTTCGGCGACAACGACCACCTCGCCTCCCTCGTGGCGATGCTGGTGGATGCCGACCTGCTGCTGCTGCTCACCACCACCAACGGCCTGCGTGGGCCAGGCACGGGTGGGCGCAGCAAGCGCATCGCGCACCTGCCCGCGGTGGATGAAGACGCCCTCTCGCTCACGTGGAAGGGCGAGAGTGCGCTCTCCCGCGGAGGCATGAGCTCCAAATTACAGGCCGCAGGCGCAGCCGCCGATGTGGGCATCCCGGTGATCATCGCTGATGGACGCCGGCCAGACACCATGGACCGGGCCCTGGCGGGCGCTGACGTGGGCACCGCCGTAGGCCGCCCGCGCAGCGGCGCACGGAGCGTATCCAGCCGCAAGCGCTGGATCGCGTTTTTCAACCGCGCCCAGGGCACGCTCACCGTAGACGGCGGCGCAGCTCGTGCGTTGTGTCATGGCGGCAAGAGCTTGCTGCCCATCGGCGTGCGCGCGGTAGAAGGCACCTTCAAAGAGGGCGCGGTGGTCAACGTGCGCGACCCCGAGGGCGTGCTTATCGCGCGGGGCCTCGCGTCATACTCCAGCGACGAAATTCTCGCGATCCAGGGCCACCGCACGGGTGAGATCAAAGACGTGCTCGGACACCAACCCTTTGACGAGGTCGTGCATCGTGACAACCTCGTCGTCTTTCCGCCTTCCGAGGCGCATGAAGAGTCGAGATAGGCATGAGCCACGTGAAGCAGATGATCCAGCAGCTGGCACAAGACGCTCAAAGGGCCACACGTGAGCTCGGCGCGTTTTCTAGCGCGCAGAAGAACGCAATCCTCGCGGCCATGGCCGACGGCCTGCGAAGAGAGTCAGCGACGCTGCTGGCCGCCAACGCTCGCGACCTCGACGCTGGACGCGCAGTGGGGCTCTCCCCCGCCCTGCTCGATCGCCTGGCCCTCGACCCTCAGCGCATCGAAGATATGGCCCTGGGCCTCGAGCAAGTGAGCCAGCTGCCGGATCCAGTGGGCGAGGTCATCGAAGCTTTCGAGCGCCCCAACGGGCTTAAAATCTCGCGGGTGCGCGTGCCCATCGGCGTCATCGGCATCATCTATGAATCTCGCCCCAACGTCACGGCAGACGCGGGCGCGCTCTGCCTCAAGGCCGGAAACGCTGTGATCCTGCGCGGTGGCAAAGAGTCGCTGCACTCCAACATGGCCATCGCCGATGTGTTGATCACGGCTGGCCAGGAGGCGGGCATGCCCCCAGGTGCCCTGCAGCTGGTGCGCACGCCAGATCGCGACGCCGTGCGCGAGCTGGTGCAGGCGAGTGGCCTGGTAGACTTGATCATCCCACGAGGCGGAGAGGGGCTCATCGAGGCCGTCACGCGCATGGCGTACGTGCCGGTGATCAAGCACTACAAGGGCGTCTGCCACACCTACGTCGACGCCAGCGCCGACCTCGAGATGGCCCTGGCCATCTCAGAGAACGCCAAGGTGCAGCGCCCCGGCGTGTGCAACGCCATGGAGACGCTCCTCGTACACGAGGCGGTGGCCGAAGACTTTGTGCCGCGCATGGCCGCTCAGCTAGAAGAGGCAGGCGTGGAGCTGCGAGGAGACGCCCGCTTCTGCGAGCTCTGGCCCAACGCCAAGGAGGCGACCGAAGAAGACTGGCCCGCCGAATACCTCGACCTGATCCTCGC
>JAFCZD010000865.1 GCA_019314525.1 Deltaproteobacteria bacterium | reverse complement strand
CCGAGCGCGGGTCCATGGGGTTCGGTGCGAGGAGGATGGCGTGGCTTGCCGCGCCCAGGCAGGCTCGCTCGAGCACCTCGAGGCTGGTGGCTTGACCCCGTACGAAGCGCAGGTTCAGGTCAACCAAGCGCGCGGGCAGCTCTTCTAACGCGTCGGTGATCAACACGATCTCTTTGTGGGCCGTCTTCTCGTCGGCGCGCAACTCACCCACGAGCTGCTCGAGGCGGGGGCCTCGATCAAATAACTCGCCACTGTGGAGAGCAAATAGCCGAGCACGCTGATACCGAAGACCATCGTCGGGATGCCGATTAAATAGCGGCCCCCTGTGGTGGCTGGAAAATAGTCACCGTAGCCAACGGTGGTCATGGTGACGACGGCCCACCAGAAGGCGTCGTTCCAGCTGAGGTCGGGCTTTTCGGCCGCCTCGAAAAAGAGGAAGCCCGAGGCGGCGAAGAAGATGATCACCGCTGTGGCCACCACCACCTTGATGGCCATGGCCCGACGGTCCGAAGACTTGCCGCCCATGCGTTGGAAGAGGGTAAAGAGCAGGCGGATCATTGTTCCGCCTCCCAGAGCGCCTTGAGGGTGGTGGCGCGCTCGGTGGCGCGCGGGTTGGCCCACAGGCCCAGCTGCGAGGCGCGAGCTTTGCCCTCAGCCGTGAGGTAGTCGGCCTGGCGCGGGAAGGGGTAGCGCGTGAAGACCATCACCAGCCCCTTGCGCACGAGGGCCTGGGCGACGTCGACGTCCCCCGCTCGCAGATAGCCGAGCAAGCGGCCATGTTTGTCTTTTTTGAAGCTGGTGTATTCCACGCGCAGGGGCGCAGATTTGATCAACTGGTTCAAGGCGCGCTTGGCGGAGAGCCCCTCGGCCTTGATATCGGGCTCGTTGGTGGAGGGGGAGAAGGCCTTGATGCCGATGAGTCGCACCACCAAGGGTGAGCCGGCGACCTTGATCGAGACCTCATCTCCATCGATGGCCTGGATCGGTTGCACCTGCGCGTTGTTGGCGACCTGCGTGTTCTTGCCACGCACAATGCGCCTGCGCGCTTGCACCCGATAGGTGAAGTAGCACGAGGAGATGAAGAGCAAGGCCATTACGCCCCAGAAGGCGGTCTCGGGGGAGATCCCTATCAGTCGCTTTTTTGCCATGATCTCATATCACATTCGCCATGATGGAAGCCCCGATGGTAACGCCGGGCCCAGAGCAGGAGCAAGCGTGGACGACTCTTTATTCGATGTTCGAAGAGAAGGCTTGCCGCGCGGCCGATGAGCCCCTTACGCTCTGCCCAGGAGGTGAAAAAGATGTCTCGCTTCGATCCCCAAGAGGCTTTGATCAACACCCGTCGTGAGTTCGGTGAGCATGGAGGTGTCGCCATCTCTGTGGCTCGCGCCTCGACCTTTACGGTGATGGATTCGCATACCATGCCGGAGATCTTCGACGGCTTGCGCGGCCCCGAGAAGGGCGGTTGTTTTCTCTACAGCCGCCATTTCAACCCCACCCTCGATGTGCTCTCACGTTATTTGGGCGCCATGGAGGGCACGGAGTATGGGGTCTGCACCGCCAGCGGCATGGCGGCGATCTCTTGCACCCTGCTGCAGATCTGCCGCGCCGGCGATCATATCGTCGCCAGCGATACCATCTACGGTGGCACGCGGGCGCTGCTCAACGATCTCTTGCCTTCCATGGATATCCACACCACCTTCGTCAACCCCGCGGATACGGCGGCCTTCGAGGCGGCGATCACCGACAAAACGAAGGTGATCTACACCGAGGTCTTGGCCAACCCCACCCTGCGCCTGGCGGACATCCGAGCGCTGAGCGTCATCGCCAAGGCCCGTGGCTTGAAGCTCGTCGCCGACAATACGTTCACGCCTATGGTGATCTCCCCGGCGCAGCTCGGCGCGGATGTCGTCGTCTACTCGCTGACGAAGTTTATCAGCGGCGCCAGCGATATGTTGGGCGGCGCCATCTGCTGCTCCAAAGACTTCGTGTTGGAGTTGATGGACCTGCATACAGGCCGTGTGATGCTCTTTGGCCCCACCATGGACCCACGGGTGGCCTTCGACGTGAGCAATCGCCTGCCGAACTTGGCCATCCGCATGCAAGAGCATGGGCGCAGAGCCATGGCCATGGCCCAGATGCTCGAGGGGCACGGCGTGGAGGTCTGCTATCCAGGTCTCGAGTCGCATCCCCAACATGCGCTCTTTTCCGAGGTGGCCAACGAAGAGATGGGCTATGGCGGCATCATCGCCATCGACTGCAAGACCAATGAGCGCGCTCAAGAGCTAATGAACAGCTTGCAGAACGATGAGTCCTTTGGGTTGATGGCGGTCTCTTTGGGGTATTTCGACACCCTCATGTCGTGTTCGAGCACCTCGACCTCGTCAGAGATTCCACCCGAGGATCAGGCCAAGATGGGCCTTTCGCCCGGGCTGGTGCGGCTTTCTATTGGGCTGACGGGGTCTTTGAACAAGCGGCTCGAGCAGCTGGAGCGGGCGGTGAAGAAGGTTGGGTTGACAGGGTAGGGCGAGGCTTGATGTTCACTTCCCAAGTAAACTCACGCCATACCTGTCAACAGGCGCCACCTTAGCAGCCTTTGTTGCGATATCGTGCATGAGCTTGGAGACGTTGGGGTTTGCGCCGGGTATGCCGGTTTTTGTTGCGATGTGCACGCTTGTCTTTGACCCGTTCTTGATCAATTTTACGACGAATTC
>JAFCZD010000250.1 GCA_019314525.1 Deltaproteobacteria bacterium | reverse complement strand
GTGGCAGAGGTGGCCCAGACGCACGACGTATCGGAGGAGGCTGCGTGTCTCTATTTGCAGCTGCTGGCGTTGCCCAACCCCAGCGACAAGAAGCTGCGTGAGTTTAATGGCTGGACCCCAAAGACTTTGAAGGATGCCGGAAAAGCGTTGGTGGCAGCCAAGCTGGTGATGCAGGCCAAGCGGGCTCGCGCTGGGCGAGAGCTTTTTCTGCCGTGTGGCTGGGAGGACCTCAAGCGCCCCAACGGACCGATCGAGACCTGGAAGCTTCCGCTCTTTGGCGTGCGTCGCACCCACGAGGGCAAGCTGGATATCCCCCTGGGTCTCATCCTACCGGTCCGACCGATGCATGTGCTCTTCGCCCAGGCTTGGGGCCGCACCCTCAAGGGTGACGCACCCCGCTATGAAGAAGCAAAGCGACGTCGGCGCTAGACTGGTCTTGCGTGATAGCTGCGTTGCTCGCTGCGGGATCATCGCCTTCTTCAGGGCCTTTGGTGGCTGCACCATCAAGAGCACGTCCCCCACGGGGGCCCCCAATGGGTTAACGCCGTGACACGTGGTTTCTTCTGGGCGAGATGGTAGCGCAAGATAAGATCTTTTTTCGACAACCAAGTGTGACTGAAGGTTCCCGGCTTCGTGGGTGGCGGGGCTCTTCATGGAATCCTCATCGGTCGCTCTTCATGTTATCGTCCTGCCATGTACCCCTCGGAAGCTCAAGATCGCACCGGTGATGCGCTGGATCGGCTGAGCGCAGCGCTCAATGCACGCATGGCGGCGACCACCCTAACCTTGCCTTCATTTCCATGGCATGCCGTCAAGCAGGGACCTGAGGCTCTTGCGGGTGCCTTGGCGGGGCCTTTGTGTCGGCCAGGAGAGCTTGGCCAGCTGCGCCGGCGCTTCTGGCGCAACGCTTTGAGAGAAGCGCACATCGCCTGGCACGTTGCCAAGGCCCGCGAGCTTGATGCAGAAGGGGTCTTCACTCTCGGCTTGCTGCACCGTGTAGGTCGCATCTCGTGCATTTACGCGGCGGAACACGTGTTGGCAGAGGGCTTCGTGTTGGAGCCAAAGCCCCTCACGTTCTGGTCGGATCTCGTGGAGCGCCATCACCTCGAGTTTGGCCTGCTCACAGCCAGGGCGTGGGGCTTCCCAACTCAATTCAGCGAGCTTGTGGCGTTGACCTTACCTGAACTTGCTGAGCATGACTCCGCTACCGCTTGCTTGCTGCGGATCGCCGAGCAGATCGAGTGCACCCTGGATAGTGGGCATCAGCTGCCTGAAGAAGGCTTGCTCGCTGTGGATGTCAGCGACAGAGATGCGGTCAAGCAGGCGACGAAGGAGATCCCTTCGCTGCTTCAGCGCTTCAGCTATGACAGCGATGTGTTGGGGGATTCATGGGCGTTGGCTTACGCCGATGGGCTAGATCTGGCGCAGCCTTCTGGGGCTGAACAGAGCCCAGCGCTTCTTTCGCCAGCACTAGAACAGTTGCGGGACGTTTCGACGCCAAGAGCACAGCCCACGAAAACTGCCCTCTCTGCAAGCAGCGCCGGCGCGGGTAGCACCGGCACGGTCTTGCCGTTCTGGCGTCGTCCACAACTCCAAGTCCTCTTGGCCATAGGGCTCATACTCTTTGCCGCGCTCAAGCTCGTCTATTGGAATTCTTCCAGTGGGGACAGCCCCACCGAAACCAGCCAACGTCTCACGCGTGGTGAGGACGAAGTGATCACGGAGGCCCGCCAGGGGTTCTCTTCACGCGATGTCGAGGTTGGTCGTCCTCTGATGGTGATGGTGGACCTCTTTCTCGATGGAGAGGGCAACCTCACAGCTGAACCTCTTGGTGCCGACCCCGACGGTGACTTGCTGCAATACCAATACACTTGGTTTCGAGGAAGCCAGAGCCTGGAGGTTTCTGGACCAACCATGATGAAGGAGGATCTCGTGCCGGGTAGCTACTCGGTGATGGTGCGCGTGAGTGATGGTAAGTTGATGAGCCCAACGCTGCGCAGCGCTCCCTTGGTGATCCAATGAGGCGTCGTTTAGATGAACGAGGATTTTCGCTGATCGAATTGATGGTCGTTGTGGCGATCCTCTCAGTGTTGGCCTCTGTGGCAATCCCGGCGTTCACGCGCTACCTCAGGCGCGCCCGCACCGTGGAGGTGATCGAAGCTCTTGCCAGCATCTCCACGGGGGCCAAAGCCTATTTTCAGGTCCACGGGAATTTTCCTGACAAGAGCAAAGGTTATGCCCCGAAAATGTCTATTGTGCGGGCCTGCAAGCGGTACTCGGGGATTTTTCCGCGCAAGGAGATGAAACGAGACTTCGCCGGTGAACCGTGGACGTCTCTTCTTTTTACACCCGGTGACAACACCCGCTATCGTTACCGATTCATCGTACGACAGCCAAAACAGCTGAAGAAACGCCGCCGCCCCGGCTACGCGTACATTTGGGCCCAGGGAGACCTGGATTGTAACCGTCAGTACGCGGAGTGGCGTTTGTCACTTTTCGAGCTGAGCGATAGCCCTGGCACCCTGCGGCAGGCCGGGCCCTATTTGGTACGTGGCATCGATACAGATTGAACGAGCAGAGAGGACCTGAAAAGTGGGAGAGCCGATGTTTGAGCGGCCGATGGGTGACGAGGTGACACCAAGCGGCGCATCACCGAGCCAGTTGGTGACCATCCGTACCGTCGCTGTGGAGACCTTTGTTGGCATCATCAGCGGCTTCGTACCGGAGTGTCCCGACATGATGCTCTTACCAGCCCCCTCAGTGCTTGATCAGGAGCCACCCAGCTCTCGTCAGCGCATTCCTTCGGAGCAAATTGTATACGTTGCTTTTCATCGCCATCACCACAGCCAAAACGATGAACTGTTGTTCAGCGACCCTCTGCACCTCAAGGTCCACTGCGCTAAGGGGCACGCGTTCGAGGTTACCACTGGACGGGAGCAGATAGGTGACCCCTTGGGGTTCATGGGCATGCCAAACAGCGCCCAGAGCCCCTACCACAAGATTTACTTCTACTCTCATGCTGTCAACGCGAAGGAGGATACAGCGAAGATCGGCACTCTGCTCGTGCGTGATGGCGCCCTCAGCGCCAATGAACTCACCGAGGGGTTGTTGATTCAGCGCACGGAGCGTCGTGTCCCGGTGGGGCAGATCTTGGTGCAGCAGAAGAAGCTGACCCCAGAGGCGGCGGACCAAGCGCAGAGAGACCAATCGCGGCAGCGTCTGCGTATTGGTGAGGTGCTTGTCTCACAGGGGCTCGTGACAGAGCAGGACATTACTCGCGCCCTGGCCGAGCAGAAACAACGGCGAAACAAGCGGCTTGGGGATGTGCTGGTTGAGCTGAATATGATCAGCGAAAAGGCACTCTATCGGACATTGGCGCGCAAATTTCACATCCCTTTCGTTGATCTCGACGAGGTCGAGTTCGATATGGTGGCCCTCGAGAGTGTGGGTTACGACGTGGTGGAGAAGTACGGTTGTTTGCCCCTGGGTACCGTTGATGAGGCGCTTACAGTGGCCATCGCTGATCCCTTGGACTTCAACGTGCTCGACGCCCTGCGCTTCGCCCAGGACGCACGAGTCGAGGAGGTGTTGGCGATTCCGAGCCAGCTAGCGCGTTATGTCGAAGACGTGCTCGCGGCCAAGGTGGGAGAGGAAGAGGACACGGGCACTCCGGTGACGAGCATCCTCGATGACCTCTACGCCGAGCTCGGCGAGGCTGGCTACGAAGCCGAAGCCGACGCGGGGAGCGAGGCTCCTGAGGGCGCGGTTGTTCGTTTGGCCAACCAGATCATCCTCGACGCCTATCAGCAGGGCGCCTCGGACATTCATATCGAGCCCAACGGTAAGGAAAGCGAGCTGGTGGTGCGGCTTCGCGTTGATGGTGTTTGCGAGGCCTATCAGTCGATCCCTTCAGCCTTCAGGAACAACCTGGTGGCTCGCCTCAAGGTGATGGCCACCCTTGATATTGCGGAGCGGCGTAAGCCCCAAGACGGGAAGATTCGCTTCAAGGCTGGTGACAAGACCATCGAGTTGCGTGTGTCGACTATGCCCACTGTCTCGGGGAGTGAAGACCTCGTGATGCGGATCCTCGCTGCATCCAAGCCTATCCCCTTGGGGGAGATGGGCATGACACAGCGCAACCTCGACACCTTCAAAAACCTGGTGAAACGCCCCTATGGGCTGGTGCTCTGCGTGGGGCCCACTGGCTCGGGAAAGACCACCACTTTGCACTCAGCCCTCGGTGAAATAAACGAGGTGGGCACGAAGATTTGGACCGCTGAAGACCCAGTTGAGATCACGCAGGCTGGGTTGAGACAAGTTCAGGTTCATCCAAAGATTGGGTTTGGCTTCGCTGAGGCGATGCGTGGGTTTCTTCGTCTCGATCCAGATGTGATCATGGTGGGTGAAATGCGTGACTTCGAGACGGCGAGCATTGGGGTGGAGGCGTCCCTCACAGGGCACCTCGTGCTGTCTACGTTGCACACCAATAGCGCTCCGGAGACGGTGACACGCTTGCTTGATATGGGGCTCGATCCCTTCACCTTTGGCGACGCGCTCATTGGCGTCTTGGCTCAGCGTTTGGCTCGCGCGCTGTGCAAGAAGTGTCGCACCACCTATGTGGCCTCCGTCGAGGAGTTCGAAACCATCACCGAAATCTTCGGTGCGGATGGTGTGCGTCGAATTCTTGGCATCGGCAAGAGAGAAGATCTTCAGCTCTGGCGCGCTGAGGGGTGTGGCCTTTGCAAGGAGAGCGGATATAAGGGTCGCGTTGCGATCCACGAGTTGCTCGTCAATGACGCGGACGTACAGCGCGCCATCCAACAGAAGCTGACCGCTGCTGAGGTTCGCGACCTGGCTATCGCAGGTGGCATGCAGACCTTACTTGAGGACGGCGTGCAGAAGGCCATGGACGGGAAGACCGACTTGAAGACCGTCCTGGCGATTTGCCGGCGCTAGGTCAATCCCCGCTAGGAGATGTGTTACCCTTTCATGGATGGGTCGTAGACAGTGCTACATGGCGATGATGTTGCTGGTCATCACCATGGGCTGCACGCGATTTGGCTTTGATCCCAGAGCTGACACATCTCTCACAGTGGATGTCTTCGGAGAGGGATACGCTGCCCTTGATGACAGCCACGTCGCTGAGCTGGGCCTCGACCTGGGCCTCGATCTAGACCCCGATAGTGATGGCTGCATTCCTGCCCCATGTGATGCCCCGGATGCCTGCGGCCTCATGCCTGATGGGTGTGGGGCTGAAGTAGACTGTGGCGTTTGCCTCTTCCCTGAGACCTGTGGCGGATCGGGGGTAGCCCATCGCTGTGGTGCACCCGAGGTGATCGAGTTCAAGGGCGCCGTTGTGTCTCCCTGGGGTGTATTCGCCAGCTGGGGTTCGGGGGAGGGCGGCGGCATCTCCGAGAGTGTTGTCATCGCTGACGCACCTGTTTGTGCCTTTGATGACCAAGGTCGGTCTGTGGTGGCGTGGGGCCAGGTCGTGGACGGCCAGAGGCAGCTTTTCGTCAAGCGACTCGAGGCGGAACGTTGGCTGGAGGTTAGCGGCTCGGCAACCGGTGGTAGAATCTCTCAACGCCCAGATGACGTGAGTTTTACCTATTTGGCCACCCACGGAAGCACTCTCTATGTGGCCGGCATCGAGTCATATTTTCAATCCCACGCTCTCGTTCGTGTCTTTCATCACGACGGGGCCACATGGGGAGAGGTCACGGGAGGCGCCACAAACGCCCCAAGCAACCCGCGATCTATGGCGTTGGATGTGCTGGGCGGAGAGCCCTTGGTGATCTTCGATCTCTTCTCGACCCCCACCTCGGACCTCTTTGCGATGCAGCTCTCTCAGGGGGCATGGACCCCTCTAGGGCCAGGGGGCGGCGGGATCTCGAATACAACAGGCTACGCAGATGCGCCCCACGTTGCAGTGGATGCCAGCGGGCGGGTGATCGTCGCCTGGACGGACAGCACCACGGCTACGGCGGAAATCTACATACGTCGCTATGATGGGGCCACATGGCAAGAGATTGGCGCAGGGTCTGCGTCGGGGGAAGGCATCTCCGTGGGGACCAAGGAGGGTGCCCACGCTGTGCGTCTGACCACAGACCTCAATCAACACCCTATCGTCGCCTGGCGTGAGGGATTTGCCGGGAATATGCGTATCTTTGTGCGTCGTTTTGATGGCAACGCATGGGGAGATGTTGGCGTCGGCAGCGCTTTCGGTGAGGGGATTTCGGGTGTCGGGAGCCACACCACGCCCCAGATCGCTGTGGACGCCAGCAACCGCCCCATGGTGGTTTGGAATCACGATAGAAAGCTGGTGACGAAGCGCTTTGACAATGGCGCCTGGGAGCCGCTCGGTGGTGGAAGCCTCGGGGAATATCTCCCCTTTGAGCATCAGCACGGCCTTTGCTTGGATGCTGCGCGGCGGCCCCTTGTGGTTTGGAAGGAGCAAGCGCATAACTCGCAGATCTACGGGCGGCAGCTGCAGAACGATGCCTGGGTTGGGTTGGGTAAGGCGACGGCCTCGGGGGAGGGTCTCTCAGCCAGCCCTGGCACCGCCTCGACGCCCACGCTTCTTCTGGATGCAGGGCGCCACCCCATGCTGGCTTGGGTCGACACTGCGAGCGGGGAGAGCGAGATCTACGTTAGGCGCTACGATGGCAGCAGTTGGGTTGATGTAGGCCTAGGATCATCAACGGGCGGTGGTGTTTCACAGTCGAAGACTGCAAGCACCCCGCACTTGGCGATGGATGACCAGGAGCGACCAACGCTGGCCTGGATAACCACTGAAGGTGTCGAGAGTCGTGTGCACCTCAAGCGCTTCCAAGGTGGCGCGTGGGTGTCTTTGGGCCCTGCCGCAGGAGAGCGTCTTTTCGCAGAGGACTGGCAGACCTATTGTGGTTCGCTCGAGTTTCGCCTGATAACGCCTCAAGGCGCCACGCGACCCACTGTGTCGTGGACGTGTGGCGATTTTCTCGAGCACCACGTCTTCCTCAAGCAATTCGATGGCCAGAGCTGGGTTGGCCTCGCTGGCTCCGAGCAAGGCCTCGGCGTTGCGAGCGCCAGCCCCTTTTCACCTCTGGCGTTGGGTTTCGACGCCCAAGGTCATGTCCTCGTCGGTTGGATCGCCGATGGTGATGTGATGGTGTCACGTTTTGACGGTGCTCAGTGGATTGAACAGGGCACTGGGTCTCGAGCAGCCGGAGGTCTATCGCATACAGGGAGCGCTTCTTGGAGCCTCGCCTTGGCAGTGGATGGCGTGGGCCGGACTGTGATGGCTTGGCGTGATAAAAACTCTGGCACGCACAATGTATACCTTCGGCGTCTGGAGGGTGACGTTTGGGTCGAGATAGGGTTGGTGTCTGCCACAGCTGGAGGGCTTTCAAAGACAGGTGGCGTTCATGGTGGCATCAGCATTGTTTTTGATGCTCAAGACAACCCCATTATTACTTGGCTGGATGACAGCTCAACGCAGAGACAGGTCTACACCAAGCGCTACACGGGCGCTGCGTGGAGCGAGCTGGTGGTGGGCAGCGCCTCGGGCGGTGGCCTCTCCGCGAGCGGAACGGTCTCCACCGGAAGCGTCGCCATCGCACGTGATGGCCTCTATTGTGCGAGCTGGTCGGAGTTGGCAGGTAGCCGTTCACAGGTGTTGATGCGTTGTGCGCTGATGCGCTAGAGCGCTCTAGTGCTCCCATCTTGCAGTGATCCCTGTTTTCTGATCTAAGGTAGAGATGACCAGCATTGAATTACGCAGAAGGATCGTCAAGGCGTACAGGTCTGGGCTCTCAGGGACGTACACAGAAACTGCAACCCTATTTGGCGTAGGACGGGCGACGGTGAGTCGCTTGCTACGCCGGAACCGAGAGACAGGTGACGTGAAGGCGCTGCCAATGGGAGGCAACTACGAACGGCAAGTGGACTTAGACTGGCTGCGA
>JAFCZD010000864.1 GCA_019314525.1 Deltaproteobacteria bacterium | reverse complement strand
ATGGAGGCACCCCGGTTAGCGCCTCCGGGCAAGTCAGACGTTCAGGGAGAGCAGCTGGCTCCCTTGGGGCCGATCGCCTTCGGCGGGGAAGTTCGAGGCGAGTTCTTAGAAGACGAACAGCTGGACGGCTACGTCTTTTCGGCTCGAGCCGGTGCACGCATCACCTTGGATAACAGCAATCTCGGGACAACACGCGCGCTCGACAGCATGCTCTTTTTGTATGGACCAGTGAACGCCGAGGGGTTTTACGGTGCCACACCCATCGCCAGCGATGACGATAGCGGGTGGGGACTTCACGCGCGCATCAAAGAGTTCACGCTCCCTGCTGGTGGAGAGTATCTCGCTGTCCTTGGCACCTACGCGGGCCTTGATCGGGGCCGCTATCGTCTCGCGCTTATCTGCGCTGGGGAGAGTTGTGTCGAGACCTGCCCCGATGGCTGCGATGACGGAAAACCAGACACCAGCGATAGGTGCGATCCTGGGCTTGGGTGCGTGCATCAGTCCACGGGGGCCATAGACGATGCTCTGGTGATGGTTGAGGTTGCTGACCAACTGCTCACGAGTGAAGCGCGTGAGATGGCGACGTTCAGTGTGCGTATCACAGCGCCTCCCACGGAGACTGTGATCATTTGGGTGGACACCTCTGACCCCACAGAAGGTGTGGCTTATCCAACGAAGTTGCTCTTCTGCAAGCCTGGGTTTCACATCGGTGGGTCTAGCTGCAAAGAAAACACCGAAGAGGAGCCAGGGGATCCGGATGAATGGAAGCGCACGATCCCAGTGAGGGTGTTTGGAGTGCGCGATGCGGAGCCAGATGGTGACGTCGCGTATCACCTCTTGTTCCAGGTGCAGACTACTGACCCCATCTATGGTGAAGCGACCTTGGCTGATATCCCCTGTGTCAACCAGCACGTCGCCACGACGCTTGATACCAGCGCCCTTGAGGGCTTGGAAGATGACGCTCTGTTGCAGGCGCTCTATCAGCGGCTCAAGGGCAACATCACCTATGATTATCTCGGCCAAAATAGCGCAAGAACGTTCATGTTTTCGACTATCGAAAACATCGACAACCAAACGGAGAGTATTTACACCGGCCAGAAGATCTCTCGCGCTCTCGACGCTCAGATCGCCTATCAAGCTGGATTTAACACTGAGCACACATGGCCGCAGTCGCAGTTCGATAAACTTGAACCGATGAAGTCCGACCTGCACCATATCTTCCCCTCGGATATCTCGAGCAACGGGCTTCGTTCCTCCTATGATTTTGGCTGGGTCTCCACAGGAGAGAGCTTTCGCTCAAGGTTGGGTACGTCCATCACCGATGCTAGAAAGCGTGTTTTCCAGGTCCGTCCTCAGATGCGTGGAGACGTCGCGCGAGCACATTTTTACATGGTCGCTCGCTACAAATTCGACTTGGAGATTGGCATCCGCTTCGACGATGACTCGTCTGCAAGCAACGGCTGCATCAAGGACAGTGAGGAGTCGGTGCTTCGTGAGTGGAATGCTCAGGATCCGGTGGATGATCGCGAGCGAGCGCGCAACGATCGTGTTGAAGCCTACCAGGGCACGCGCAATCCCTTTATCGACGACGCCTCCCTGGTGGAGCGCGTGCTGGATTTCTAGACCCACCTACACTCCCCTACAGACCACTGTCGTTGCCATCTGGCTGATCTTGTGGCCAGTGCAGCTCTGCTCTAAGTGCTGGAAATCATCCAGGCGGAGGGTTGTCTCCTTGGCACGAAATTTGATAATAAGAGGGTCATGCCCACTAGATCCGCCACCATTCTTCTAGCACTGCTCATCGCCGCACCCAGCGCTGTCGAGGCCAAGGGCCGGGTGCCCCTGCGAACTCGTGCGCGGCTCATCAAACGGGGGCTTCGGTCTTCTGGGTCCAAGCTCATGAGGAAGGTGCGAGCGGGACGCACATCGGCAGGCAAGAGACTGCGCGGCGCCGGCCAGAAGCTCAACCCTTGGTCTGCCAAAGGGAAAGTGGCACGCCAGAAGCTCAAGGCCACCTTGGTGAAGAAGATTCGTGGGGGAGGCAAGGCCACTGCAAAGGGCTTGCGTACCATCGGTCGGGCGCTCAACCCCATGTCAGCCAAGCGACGCACGGCTCGGGCGAATGTGCGCAACGAGCGGGCAAGCGCCCGCGAAAAGGCCTGGAACGAGTACCAGAAGGCCGTCAAGAAGCAGAGCCCAGAGCAGGCCGCAGCCGCCTACCATAAAGCGCGCAAGAACACCTCGGTCGTCAAGCGCATGTTCAGTCGTCGCCTGGCCAAAATGGGCAAGGGAACGCTGAAGCTTGCGCGCAAGGCCGGTGAAAAGAGCGGTGGCCGCGGCAACCTCAAAAACGCCGTGAAGTTCTATGACCTGACAAAGGGCATCAAAAACGGCCGCGGACTCACCGGGGGCACCAAGCGTCGTGCGCGCCGCGCCATGCGCAAGGGCATCGAGCGCAAGGCCGTGGCGATGACAAAGGGAAGCCTCAAC
>JAFCZD010000249.1 GCA_019314525.1 Deltaproteobacteria bacterium | reverse complement strand
TAAGAGAAGGTGAAGAGGATATTATTTTGCACCTGGAACTTATCCAGAAGCTGGGGCTCGCGTAACGCTCGGAAGGTGTAATCCACCGACATCCAGTCGAAAACCTTCACGCTCAACCCCGCCTCGATCTCCACGTTGAGCAAGTCGACGGCGTTGCGATCGTCTGTCTCATCCTTGTTGTTGATCACCGGAAGCATCGTCTCAGCGTCAAAATAGTAACTGATGCGTTTTTCTGTAATCTTACCTCTGAGCAAGACGCCAACTGAGGGTCCACCCTGGATCACATCTTCGAGTACCTTGACCTCGATCTCTGGTGTGGCGTCGTCATCATCGATAGCAAGTTGGTTTTCAGCGAAGGTCTGGCTCGCCTGAAAGCCCAACTTGAACTCGACATTGAAAGTCTTGCGAGAAACCGCCTTAGCAAAAAGCCCCGCTGTCTCCCTCAAGGAGAGCGGCTTGAAGGACTTCGCCAACTGCAGCTCATTAGCGGTGAGAGTGCCACCTGCAATGGAGTAAATTACCGTCTGCGGCCGCACATCATAGCTGGGAAATAGCTGCGTCTTGAGACGCAGGCGAGCAAAGGGACCGAGCCAAGGCAGGGGCTTGATGTGGTAAAGGTATATACTCGAAACATCCAGCAAATCCACCGTCTTGATGAATTCATCCACCACCGGCGTACGTGAAACTGTTTCGCTGAGCTTCAGAACGTTGCGCCACTCGTGCTCGCCTTTGATGTAGTCGAGCCCTGCCACGAGCTGGGCGCCGAGAGAGAAGGTCGTGCCATCCACTTGACCCACAACGCTAGTACTGTTGGCCAACGCTGCAGAAGCACCCAGGGTCAATGACGCATCCCACCCCACATCTCGAACCTTGGCTTTGTCAGCCATTTTCGGCACATAGGTTGATTTTTGTGCATCAGCGAGCGAGGTCATAAGCAACAACATGCCCAGAGCCAGCGTGAACTGTCGCATTCCATCTCCGTTCTTGAACCGCGTAATTTCAGAGTGTTTAGCGCATCTCGTCGTCCCAAGCCAAGACATGCACTCCTTTTTCCTTTAGAATGCATCCATGTGGCGGAGCCTGCTCATTCTTCCCCTCCTCTTCTGCACCAATGCCCATGGGCAGCCGCGCCGCTTGACTCTCGACGGCGCTCAATCAAGCTTCGTCGTTCGTCTCTTCAAAGCTGGGCTCGCTGCACGCCTAGCACATGACCATGTGATCCGCGCAAAGCAGCCACGTGGAACGATTGAAATCTCAGGCTCGCTCACCAGCGCTCGGATCCAGATAGAGGTCGACGCCCGGACCCTGGAAGTGGATCCCCCCGAACTGCGCCGGCGCTACAAGCTCACGAGCAGAATCGACCACGACGACCGCAAGAAGATCACCCACAACCTGCACGCCAAAGATCAGCTCTGGAGCGCCCGGCACAAGACGATCCGCTTTGTGTCTACGGCTATTTCAGCTTTGGGTGGCGATCGCTACAAGGTGATGGGCAGGCTCACGTTACGGGGCATCACTCGTGCGATGAACCTCAGCGTTCAAGCGACGCTGAAGGGTGACGAGTTGCGAGCCAAAGGAACATTGCGCTTTCTCCAGAGCAATTTTGGCTACAAACCCTACCGAGCGGCCCTCGGTCTGGTGAAGGTCAAAGATGGGGTTGACCTGGACCTCTATTTGGTCGCTCGCCCGACATCCAAACGCTGAGATGAGCAACATTTATCGTTTCTTTCCCAAGCATGTTCTGGCAGCCTGAAGGGCATGCCCCTGAAACTCCATACGATTTTTCTTGTTGCCACCCTCTCGTCCATGACGTTTTGGCCCTCCCTCACCAACGGCCAGCGCGGCAAGGCTCCCTCGAATCCTGCTGTGGCCAGCCCCGCTGCCAGCCCTGCTGTGGCTGCACCTATCCCCCCTGCGACGAGCGCGACGAGCCCAGTGGAGGCCCCCTCGGTCTCCATGGTCGTCACAGGTGGAAGCCATGGCCTCGCCTCCCGATCCTCCACAGGTGACACGATCCTTCTGCTCTATGAGGAACTCTCAGCGCGCGGTGGGGCCACACGCATCACGGGCTCATATTCCGCGCTGCATGATGACTACAAACGCATGCTCGCGGCCAATACAGAAAAAGATATCGACGCAGCGCTGGCGTTACTGAAGGACGGTGACCAAGAAGAACGTCGGATCATCGCCGAGAATGTCTCTGCTCTCGAGAGCGACCGCGCCATCGTCATCCAGTATCCGCCTGCACCCCACTTGGACCTGCTCAAGCTGATGGAGCTGCGCAACGCCAAGACACACTTCGCTCCACGGTTGCGCCGCATTTCACTGCGACTGGTGGAGATGCGCGTGGGTGAGCGACGTGCACGCTTTTTCGAACGACACGAAGCTGGGAAGATTCCACTTCGCCGCGACCCTCTAACCTGGGACACAGCTTTGCTACTCCGGGGTGAAGGCAGGCTTGGCGAGAATCGCGCTCAATTCTCGATGCTGATGAAATCCTACGCCGAGGGAGCACGCCGAGCGCGCCTCGTCAGTGAGTTGGCCGCCAAATTCGATGGTTCGCTGCTTGTGAGCGCTGGCAATGAGGTGGGGACCCGCGAGCCCGAGACTGGCAAACGCTCCTCAACACGAGAGCTCGACTTCGACACCCTCTCTAAGCTCGCCTATGACGCCTACCTCCCAGGCTTCCGCGAACTCTATTTTGGTCCCAAGCGGCTAAAGGAGACCCTCGCACGCCACCCCTTGCCTCTGGTGGCCACGAACCTCGTCTTCCGTGCTGGAGAGAAGAAGGGCAAGCCTGTCTTTGCACGATACCGTCTCAAGCGGGTAGGCAAGCTACGCGTCGCCTTTCTTGGCCTCATGGATCCGGGGCTACGTAACAAGATTCACAGCCCACAGCTCGTCTGCGACCTTGAGGTAACCGATCCTCTGATAGCCACCACACGGGCGATCAGTGAACTCGAGGCGCTGCCTGAAGGTCGCCCAGACCTCATCGTGGTTCTGTCCAACCTCGACCATCGTGATCGTGGCAAGTTCATAGCAGGCGCCATTGGCGTTGACCTCTACCTTGGCGACTCTCATGGAGGAGGACGCTACCGACCTGACCTCTCCCTGAACCTCAAGAAGCGCCATCGCCGCATGCGCAACGCCCGTGGCGTGGCCTACATCACACAGCTCAACTACCTGCTGGTGGGAGAGATAACGGTAACCTTCGAGCCTCAGCCCGAAGGCTTCCGGCTCACGAACCTCTTTGCCAAACATATCTTCATCGACAGCACCCTGCCCCAGGACATGGCGATTCATCGCAAGCTAATGAAAGTGACCCTGGACGATCTCAAACGCCATCGCGGCGAGATCTTGCCCCCTGTTGAGAAGATCATCGGAGATGACCCCCAGCTACTCAAACGTCTACACAATGATCCAAACATCGCCCGCTGGCTACCCAAGGAAAAGACCGATAAGCATAAGTGGCAGCTCTGGATGACCACCGATCTCTGGGGTGCCCTCATCTCCAACCTGCTCCTCGATGCAACCAAGGCTGAGGTGGCCATCACGCCCAAACCGCGGCGCATGAGCTCGACCATGCCTGGGCCTATTCGAGAGCGCCTGGTGCGCCAATGGCTCGACAAAGACGAGCCTGTGCTGCTCTACGAGCTCAGTGGAAAGCGCCTACGCAAGCTGCTACACGCGCTCTCCACAACGCGGGGAAGTTTCGCCCTCACGGGTGTCGACGACGAAAGAAAGCGGGTAGGGGGGCGGCGAATCTCGCAGAAGGAGACCTACGAGGTAGCGCTCACCCACTCGGTACGAGATGACGAGAGCATCGCCCCCATCCTCAAGGGGCTGACACCCGGCTCTCGCTTCCGACGCCTTGAAGAGGGGGCGCTCCTCACCCCCTCCAGCGAGGGCAAACCCGTGCGCTTGCGCGAGCTCGTCGTGGCGCGGCTCAAATGGATCCGCAAAGAGGAGGGCGGGATCACCGAGGGTTATCTAGGGCGGCTACGCCGGGCGTTATCCCCCCAAGGCCAAGAGCTCAGGCCGCGGTGGACACTCTCGGCGGAGAATGTCTCATTCTCCTTTGCTGGCTACAGCAACCTGCCTGCAGCGGCGTGGACACGAAACCCAGGAACGCGAGAAACACGCGCGGTCACCCCAGGCAACTACGCCCTCGGCGCCCGAGGCAACGTGGCCCTAACCTACGACTCCGCGAGCTTCGCCTGGGAAAACGCCCTGCGCTTCAAGTTCTCGCGCGTGGTAATCGATTTGTCTGGCATCCCTGGACAAGAGGACGTCACCAATGAGCCTGCCGGGCAGGATGATGTCGTCGCCTCTAGCGAACTGCGCCTCAAGTTCATCGAGGTGGCGCTCGACCACAAACGCCACGTGAAGATCGTGCCTTATACCCAGCTGGCCTTCGACAGTGAGTTCACCGCCACCATTGACCAGCTCACAGGCGCCGCCTTCCCCCACCAAAAACAACTGCGCGCGGCGGCAGGGCTGGTGAGTCACCCAGGCAGCGTCCTGCGCGAAGTGCGTTTGGGCGGGCTCTTCAAGAACGACTTCGATCGTGACCAGGGGCAACCCGAGGGCGGCCTGATGGCCGGCGCCAAATTGGCCATTCCGCTTTGGGGCGCCACCCTCGATCTCTCAGGGGAGGTGCAATACTATTTCCCCACAGATGTCGACACGGTCGAGGACCTGGGCCTGATCTTCGAAGGGCTGGCCCGACTGCGCGTGCCCTTCACCCGAACTTTGTCACTCTCGCTCTTCGCCGACCTCTTCCTCTATGAGCACAAGGTGAACCGAGTAACGGATATCTTGGGCAGCCTCAAAGAGCGTGGTCTGGGCATGAGCTTGATCTTGGGCGCCGGCTTGAGCTTCGACCATGTGGCGAAGCTTTGAGAGGTTAGTAGAGTGAACCACAAGCTCTCACCAGAAAGATTGAGCCCCGCCCCGCGATGACGCATAGTTCGCCGAGATTTTCTCTTAGCGAGCGAGACCATGAGCATCGAATCGACCCCGAAAAACGAACCCCGAGAGCCCCTGCTCTCCTCTTTTGCACCCCACAGCCCCGAAAGCTGGCAGAAAGCCGCCGAAGCGCTGCTCAAGGGCAAAGACCTGGCAAGCTTGAAGACACGCCTCCCCGAGGGCATCACCCTCGAGCCGGTGTACCGGGCCAAAGATATCCAAACGCTCTCGCACCTGAACACCACACCGGGTGATCCAGGCAGCGTCCGCGGCGCTCGCCCCGAGGGATATTTGCAGCGACATTGGGTCGTCTCACAGTCCATGAGCGAGCCCAGAGCCGACGACTGCAACGCAGCCCTCCAAGAAGACCTCTCCCGTGGGCTCGACGAGGTCGCCCTCGCTTTGGACGTCGCCTCACGGGCAGGCCTCGATGCTGACCTCGCGCCAACGTCCGATGTGGGAGTTGGAGGGCTCTCTCTCTCCACGCGCTTTGACCTCGATCATGCTTTGGTCGACGTGAGGCTCGAGGACACGCCGATCTTCATCCAGGCTGGTGGGGCTAGCTTGGAGGGCGCCGCGCTCTTGTTGGCCCACTCCCAACAAAGAGGCGTAGCGGCTGAAGCGCTCACCGGTTGTCTTGCCTGCGATCCCCTCGGCGCCATGGCCGACGGTGAGCTTGGCACCACCCTAGACCATGCCCTCAACGAGATGAGTGCGCTGCTGCAGTTCGCTGCCGTGCACGCCCCCAAGATGCAGACCATCCTCATTGGAGCCTCTCGCTACCGCGACGCGGGTGCTCACGTCGTGCAGGAACTGGGCTATGCCCTGGCCACAGGGGTGGCCTATCTTCGTGCGGCTCAAGACCGTGGGCTCGCCCTCGGCGACACCGCAAGATCCATGCGTTTTGAGTTTGCGCTTGGCGGGCATTTCTTCACCGAGATCGCCAAGCTGCGCGCTGCACGTCATGTGTGGTCCAAGGTGCTCAAGGCCTTTGGCGTCGACGACACGCCCATGATGATGCACGCTCGAACGGCGCGCTTCAACAAGACGAAGCTCGACCCTTACGTCAACATGCTGCGAGGCACCACTGAAGCATTCTCAGCCATTGTCGGCGGTGTTGACGGCCTGCAGGTCGCTCCCTTTGACGACGCCATTCGTCCAGCTGATGAGTTTTCCCGCCGCACAGCACGAAATACGCAGCTGGTGTTGGCCGAGGAGTGCGATCTGCGCCAGGTCATCGACCCCGCGGGTGGCTCCTATTATGTCGAAAAACTCACCGACGCCATCGGGCGCGAGGCGTGGGCTTGCTTGCAGGAGATCGAAGCTAGGGGCGGCATGGCCGAAGCCTTGCTCCATGGGCGCATCCAAGAGGCTGTAAGCGCCGTCGCAGACGAGGAGCAAGCGCACTTGGCTCAGCGACGCGCGGTGCTGGTAGGTACAAACCTCTACGCCAACACCGAAGAAGAGCCTCTCGTGGTCCCCGCTCTCGATCATCAAGCGCTGCAAAACGAACGAAGAACAGCGCTTAAAGCGCAGCGTGAGGCACGTGATGAGCAAGCGCTCAAGGACTCACTCACCGCGCTGAAGTCCGCGCGAGCGGCGGGTTCGGTTGAGTTGATGCCCCTTGCGCTGAAGGCTGCCGTGGCTGGGGCGACCCTTGGTGATCTGAGCGCCACTCGGCCTCTCGATGACGCGGTTGAAATCGCACCCTTGTTGCCGAGACGAGCTGCGGAGGGTTTCGAGGCCCTGCGCGCTGCAGCCTTGGCTCACGCCCATAAGACGGGACGACGCCCGCGGGTGTTGCTGCTCAACCTCGGTGCGTCGCGCCTCTACCGCGCTCGTGCAGATTGGACCGCTGGTTTTTTCGCCGCAGGTGGCTTCGAGGTACGCGCTGAACGCGACTTTGAGAGCGTCGACGAGGCGCTCTCGGCAGCCCGCGACGGCCACGCTGATGTCTTGGTGATCGTCTCAACCGATGAGCGCTACGCCACGGACGTCGGGCCCCTCGCCAAGGCGCTGCACGCCGATCTGAGCTCACCTTGTGTGCTCGTCGCGGGGGCTCCAGGGGCCCATGAAGCCAGCTGGCGCCAAGGGGGCGTCGAAGGCTTCGTGCATATCAAACTCAACCTCCTCGAAACCCTCGGGAATCTATTCAAGAAGGTGGGGGTGCTCTCATGAAGCGTCAAATCGACTTCACCAAGCTTGCTTATGACGACGTGACCTTGCCCGATAATGGGGGGCAGCTTTTCTCCCAACGTCTAGAAGACGCCACAGGTCGCAGCGCCAACGCCCTGCGCAGCCACACCATGGAACAGATCGACCTCGAGCCCCTCTACACAGCGGAGGATCTCGCTGGGCTCGAGCACCTCAGCTATGAAGCTGGGATCCCACCCTACCTGCGCGGCCCCTACGCCACCATGTATGTCTCGCGGCCCTGGACCGTGCGCCAATACGCAGGATTTTCCACGGCGGAGGAGTCCAACGCCTTCTACCGGCGCAACCTCGCAGCAGGCCAAAAGGGCCTCTCCGTGGCCTTCGATCTCGCCACCCACCGTGGCTATGACTCCGACCATGAGCGCGTCATGGGCGACGTGGGCAAGGCTGGCGTCGCCATCGACTCCATCTTGGACATGGAGATCCTCTTCGCGGGCATCCCTCTGGACAAGGTCTCCGTCTCCATGACCATGAACGGCGCTGTGCTGCCGATCTTGGCGTTCTATATCGTGGCGGCCCAGGAGCAGGGAGCCACGCTCGAGGGCCTCGCGGGCACGATCCAAAACGACATCCTCAAAGAATATATGTTCGCCGCCGAGAAGATGCCCAAATTCAACTCCATCAGCGTCTCGGGCTACCACATGCAAGAGGCCGGCGCGACGGCTGACCTCGAAATGGCCTACACCCTGGCCGATGGCTGGGAGTACCTGCGTAGCGGAGTAGCAGCCGGCCTCGACATCGATAGCTTCGCTCCCCGCATCTCGTTCTTCTGGGCGCAGGGCAAGAGCTACTTCATGGAAGTGGCCAAGATGCGCGCGGCCCGCTTGCTCTGGGCGAAGATCGTGCAGACCTTTGGCCCCAAGAACCCGAAGTCCTTGGCGCTGCGCACCCACTCGCAGACGTCGGGTTGGAGCCTCACGGCGCAAGACCCCTTCAACAACGTGGTGCGCACGTGCATCGAGGCCATGGCCGCTACCCTCGGACATACTCAGAGCCTGCACACCAACGCCCTCGACGAAGCCATCGCCCTGCCCACGGATTTTTCCGCGCGCATCGCTCGCAACACACAGCTCTACCTGCAAGAGGAGACTCAGACCTGCAACGTGATCGATCCCTGGGCTGGCAGCTATTATGTCGAGAAGCTCACCGACACGCTGATGCAACGTGGCTGGCAACACATCATGGAGGTGGAAGAGCTCGGCGGCATGGCCAAGGCAATCTCCACGGGCTTGCCCAAGATGCGCATTGAAGAGGCCGCCGCCCGACGACAGGCGCGCATCGACAGCGGCGCCGAGACGATCATCGGGGTCAACAGCCACCGTTTGAGCAAAGAAGACCCGCTCGAGATCCTCGACGTCGACAACTCCGCTGTACGCGAAGCACAAATCGAACGCCTCAAGAAGCTACGCGCTGAGCGCGACACGGCACGTTGTGAAGCAGCGCTTCAGGCCATCACAAAGGCCGCGGAGAGTGGCGAGGGCAACCTCTTGGCGCTCTCTGTGGAGGCCGCCCGAGCGCGCGCGTCTTTGGGGGAGATCTCCGAGGCGATGGAAACGGTCTTTGGCCGCCACACGGCGGAGATCCGCACCATCAGTGGTGTCTACCAAGGGGAGTTCGTGGGAACCGAGGCCCTGCAAGATGTGCAGAAACTCACCGACGCCTTCGCCCTGCGTGAGGGACGTCGACCACGGATGATGATCGCCAAGCTGGGCCAAGATGGCCACGACCGCGGCGCCAAAGTCGTCGCCACCGCCTTCGCCGACATGGGCTTCGATATCGACGTGGGGCCGCTCTTCCAAACCCCCGAAGAGACCGCGCGTCAAGCGGTGGAAAACGATGTGCACGCCGTGGCCATGAGCTCGTTAGCCGCGGGCCATAAGACGCTGCTGCCCAAGCTCGTGGCAGCGCTACGCGACCTCGGGCGTGAGGATATCCTCGTGATCTGCGGCGGCGTGATCCCCCCTCAGGATTACGACTACCTCTACCAGCAGGGCGCAGCCGCAATCTTTGGGCCGGGCACGGTGCTCACAGAGGCTGCGCGCAAGGTGATGGGGATTCTGGAGCGGTAGGTTATCGACACTGATGCGCCCAGCTCTCCACCGTGTCTACAATGCGCAGAGCGTGGCTCCCGTCATCTCGCACCGTGACCTCGCGGTTTTCCATCGACGCGCAACCAGGGCCTCTCTCCACCTTATCCCAAGTTCCACCTGTGTATTTATAGCGCACAGTCTCGCCAGCCTGCAGCGTTAGCTCGAGCGTCGCCGTGTTCGCCCCTGTGCTCACGAGGGTATGGGCGCCGGGTTGCCAACCACCGAGGCTGGAGGCGAAGTAGATCACCAAGGGGCTATTGGGCGGAAGGTTCACCTCAAAAGAGACGTCCACATGGTTTTTGATTGGGCGCGTTGCATCGTAGCTCAGCACGACCGCAGCACCTTGGCGTGGGAAGCCAAGGGAAACGTACCCTACCTTGGCTGCAGCATCGTAATACCAGCCGTCTTTGGTACGAAGCTCCTCAAGGCTCCTAAGGACTTGGAGGTCTTGACCATTGACCGTTGCGCTCGTTGGCGTTCGCGTCACGCCATGAAAGACGAGCCACAGCCGCTGCTCACTCGAGGTATAGCTGCCCTGCGCTTTGCCCACGGCGAAGGTGGCACCGTCTGCGTGGCTGGTGAGGGTCAGCGCCGAGAGCTGGTAGGCGTCGTCCTGATACGCGGGGCTCTCGCCATCGTCAAGGTAGAGGGACAGCTCCCCTTGTGGAGCGTCCGCCACCGGGTAGAGGTCGACGTAGAGCAGCGTATGCTCCTTCTCGCCCACGTATTGATGCACATCCCAGGCCGGGAGAATGCCATTTTCGCGCACGAAGAGGGGAAGCTTTGCCAAGGGAGCCGCGACGTCAACCCATGCTGGCCCCACAAAGGCTGTGTCGTCGTGGTAGTCCGTCCACGTACCTGCCGGCAGGTAGACCCGCCGCAGAGTTTGACCCTCATGCAACACTGGGGCAGCCATCAGCTGACGACCCAACATCAGCTGCCCTGAGAGCGTGGCGGTCTCAGCGTCGTCCGGGAAGTCATAAACCAGCGGCCGCAACGCAGGATCGCCATGGAGCTGAGCTTGGCGCATCAAGCTGTAGAGGTAAGGCAAACGCCGATAACGCAGTTCGATCATCTTGCGGCTGATGCTCTCGACCTCGGCGCCAAAAGACCATGGCTCTTGGGGCGGATTATCCGTAGCGACGTGGGTGCGGAAAAAAGGCGAGAGCGCGCCGAGCTGTATCCAGCGCGCGTAGAGTTCACCGCCTGGGTCCCCCGAAAAACCACCCACATCCGAGCCGACGAAGGCCACTCCCGAGAGCCCCATATTCATCAACGTCGCCGGCGCCATAGCGAGGTGCTCCCAGCTAGAGGGAGTATCCCCTGTCCACACGGCGGCGTGCCGCTGAATGCCTGCGAAACCCGCCCGCGTGAGCACGAAGGGGCGCTTGGCGGGAGCAAACTTTTTCAGCCCTTCAGTGGTGGCTTGGGCCATGAGCAACGCGAAGACATTATGGGTCTCACGGTGGTCGGTGAGCGTGCCCTCTCCTGCCCATTGACTGTCCAGAGGAAACCCATCGGGAGAAAAGGTGGCAGGCTCGTTCATGTCGATCCAGACGCCGCGCACGCCAACATCCAAAAGCCCCACGAGCTGCTCTCCCCACCAATCACGGGTGCTCTGTGAGGTAAAATCTGGGAAGACCGCATCACCTGGCCACACGGGGGTGATCACCAGCTCGCCCAAGGCGTCTTTGACAAAGTGGTCTCCAGTC
>JAFCZD010000863.1 GCA_019314525.1 Deltaproteobacteria bacterium | reverse complement strand
CGTCAGCCGACGGTCTGCCTGTTCACGAAAACTAGTTGATAGGTGTCTTCCTTTGCTTCTGATCTCGGTCTTCATCAAAAACTCCTCCTTGGGGAAAACCCCAAGCCCCAACCTTTTGGGGCCACACCATCTGGGGCGTTCGAGATAACGCCCCCACGTGATCAATTGTAGGCCCTTGTCGTCCCGAAACCACCCGCAAAACGAATGGGCTGTCGTTTTTGATACGTGCAGCAAGTCCTGAGTTTCCCCTCAGGTCAGCTTGAGTCCATCGGCGTGGATATTCCTAAGTGGCACTTAAGAATTACATGCTATTCTACGTAGGCACTTTGTATATTGGGAGATATTGATGTTTCAGCGCGCCCTGGCCCTACCCAAAGCGGGTACCGAGACGTTCTTCCTGTGGGGTCCCCGGCAAACAGGAAAGACCACCCTACTTCGAGCGCACTATGCAGATGCGATATGGATCGACTTGCTCAAGATCGAGGAGTATCTGAGGTATTTGGATCAGCCGGGTTGGCTTCGACAAGAGTTGCCCCGCGAAGGAACTATGCCCTTTGTGGTCATCGACGAAATCCAGAAGCTCCCGGTCCTACTCGATGAGGTGCACTGGCTACATGAAAATCGGGGCTGCCACTTTGCCCTCTGTGGATCGAGCGCTCGCAAGGTGCGCCGGGGTCATGCAAACCTACTTGGTGGACGAGCCATCCGTCATGAGCTCTTTGGGTTCACCTCGGAAGATCTTGGAAATGAGTGGGATCTTCTTCGCATGCTCAACCATGGGTATCTGCCTCGGGTCTATCTCTCCAAGACCCCAGCTCGACTGCTCAACGCCTATGTGGGTAACTACCTGAAGGAAGAGATCGCTGCAGAGGGACTTGTGCGAAATCTCCCGATATTTTCGGAATTCTTGGCCGCGGCAGCCCTCTCAGATACCGAGCCTGTGAACTTCACCACCATCGCCCGAGACTGCGGGATTTCGGGCCAAACGGTGAAAGGGTATTTTGGGATCATGGAGGACACGCTGCTGGGCCGCTGGCTTCCAAGCTATCGCAAGCGTCCCAAGCGCCGCATAGCCATGGCACCAAAGTTCTACTTCACCGACCTCGGTTTGGTGAACTTCTTGGCCAAACGGGGCCCGATTCAGCCTGGTTCAGAACTCTTCGGCAAGGCCTTCGAAAACTGGTGCATGCACGAACTGGCGGCATACCACAGCTATCATGAAACCTTCGCCCAGCTGAGCTACTGGCGCCTATCGAGCGGCGTTGAGGTTGATTTTGTCGTGAACGACATGGAACTCGCCATCGAAGCCAAAGCGACGCGCAAGGTAACAGCCAACCACCTCCGGGGGCTGCGCAATCTGCAACAGGACCACCCCCGGGTGGGACGGCGAATCGTTGTCAGCTGTGAAACCAAGGCGCGCATAACAGACGATGGGATCGAAATCCTCCCCGCTGTCGAGTTCGCGCGGCGTCTGTGGCGCGGAGACATCAACTAGCCGCCACACGCAATCATCTGCGCCGTTGCCCAGCGTGAGGAGGGACGTTAATGTGCGCCCTTCTGACAAAGGACGAGGCATGGAGCAAACATCGTCACTCCCTCAGGTTGGTATCCTTGGTGGTGGACAGTTGGCGCGCATGCTGCTGCAAGAAGCCAAGGGCCTCGGAATAGCTCCAAAGGTGCTCACCGCTTCAGCAGAGGATCCCGCTGCGCATATACTCGCCGACATCACCCTTGGCGCTCTTGACGACGAGGCTGCCCTACGGGCCTTCTTCTCTGCGTGCGATGTGATCACCTTCGAGAGTGAATTTCATCTTGCCGAGAGGCTGGCGAAGGCTGCTGAGGGGCTCGATGCTCGCTTCGTGCCCTCCCTGCACGCCCTCGCCGTGATGCAGGATAAGTTGCAGCAGAAGGCCCTCTTGACGCGCATCGGCGTGTCTTCAGCGCCCTATGACGTATTCGAAGGGGAAGGCAGCGACTGGCGCAAGTGGCTCGGAGGCTGCTTTGAGAAGCTCGGCGAGCACCTAGTGCTCAAATGGTCACGCCTTGGCTACGATGGAAAGGGCACACTCTTCGTAGATCAGCCCAACCTCGAAGCCGTGCCCGTCTTCCTCGACGCCGCAAAAACGCGTGGAGCGGAGGTCTACGCCGAGCCCCGCATCGATTTTGTGCGCGAACTCGCGCTGGTTGCCGTGCACAGCCTTGATGAATCCTTCTCCTGCTACCCGCTGGTGATCAGTGAACAAGAACAGGGGATCTGCAAGCGCGTCTACGGCCCCGCCGTGGCCTTCGGTGTGAAGCCCACGCTTCACCTTCGGGCTGAGGCCTACGCCAAGGAGCTCTTTGAGACGCTGGATGGAGAGCTGCTCGTCAACGAGATGGCACCGCGAGTGCACAACTCAGGACACTACAGCCTTGACGCCGCAGAGTGCAGCCAGTTCGAAAATCACCTGCGGGCCGCCAGTGGCATGGCGCTAGGGCTGACGCAAACGGCTCCGGCCTTCGCGATGCTCAACTTGATCTCAGATATTCCCCTGCCAGCCCCTCCCCTTCCACAGGTACAGGCGCCTTTTGTTTTGCACTGGTACGAAAAGAACGAGGCGCGCCTGGGGCGCAAGATGGGACACATCAATGTCGTGGCCCAGAGCGCAGAAGATCTGCGTGAGCGATTGCGGGAGATGGACCTGTTGGACCAGCGGTGGCTCAAGAGGCTGAGGCAGCGAACACCCCCCAAAAAAGAGGAAACATGAGCCAAGATCCAAAGGTTTCAGTGATCATGGGCAGCGACTCCGACTACCCCGTGATGAAGGCCGCGGCAGAAGCGCTGGAGGCTCTGGAGGTGCCCTCGGAGGTGCGTATTATCTCAGCACACCGCACACCACAGGAGATGGCTGACTTCGCCCGGGAGGCCCGAGGGCGCGGTATCGGTGTGATCATCGCTGGGGCTGGTGGTGCGGCACATTTACCTGGCATGGTCGCCGCCCAAACGGAGCTGCCGGTCATCGGCGTGCCTGTGCCTATGGGTCACCTGCAGGGGCAAGATGCGTTGCTCTCCATCGTTCAGATGCCCAAGGGCGTGCCTGTGGCCACGGTGGCCATCGGCAACGCCTACAACGCTGGGCTGCTCGCCGC